>CAIMUS010000082.1 GCA_903844665.1 uncultured Pseudomonadota bacterium | reverse complement strand
GTTTTGTGGTGTTACCGATGTCTCCGAACAGGTGTTACCTATGTCTCCGAACAAGTGTTACCGATGTCTCCGAACAGGTGTTACCGATGTCTCCGAACAGGTGTTACCTATGTCTCCGAACAGGTGTTACCTATGTCTCCGGTCCATACACCTCCCCCACAAGGGGGGAGGGGACGCATTGCTGAAAAATTAATCAATATTGTCATATACTTAGTTCTTATACAGCCTCTAAATCGACTTCAATGTTCCCCTTACCGGTCCGGCTGAGCGAGCGCCTTGTCGGATTGGCGCCATAGGCGCTTCAACCAAAGCGCCTTCAGTCACTTGCAGAACCCGCTCGCCGAAGCAGACGTGATACGCCACTGCTTCGGGATTATCGCGCAGGACTTTCAACACCTCCCCGCTGGCGCCCGCCGCGACCAGCACGGTTCCGTCAAGCGCCAGCGCCAGGCGGGCAACGACTCTATCGCGCACTTCGAACCGGCTGTGCACCCAGGGCGCCGCCGCCGCGATCAATTCCTGTTCCCGACACCCGACCAGACGGTTGCCGTCATCGATGAAATGCACCGCATAGATGATCTGATCCTGGAGAAATAGACCGATATGGTGCACATAACCCACGCTGCCGCGCCGCACCAGCAGCGCGCCGGTCGCGATACCGGGATAGGTGCCGTCATTACGGATGTTACGGATCGCTCTTACCGCCTCACCGTAATCGAAGCGGGGCTGCATGGTTACGCTCCCGATCTTTTACCGACCTGTTCCAGAGGAATAAAAACGGTCTGTGGCTCATGGCGATGGAACACCTTGAATACCTTTTCCGTCAGGGCATCCGATTGCACGAAATCCTGATAGGCCTGCTGCAGTAAACCGGCATAGAGTGCTTTTTTGGCAGTCTCATCGGCGGGCATGGTCGGTTCGGCGGTATGCAGATAATCGTGAAAGCGCTGCAGGATATGCAGCCGACAGACCTGCACCACGGTGGGGTCGAATGAAATTTCAAAATAACTCAGAAAGTCATCGGCCGATTCCAGTTCCGCCAATTCTTCCAGCAGTGTCGAGGTCGTCATAGCGTGCACTCGCTGTTGTTCGATTCTTGATGGACCGTCTGGTAGAACCGCCTGAGTTCAGGCGCTTCCGGGGAGCGTTTGCAGCGGCTGACGAAAGCGCGCACCTGTTGCAATACGGCGGCGGCCTGGCGGCGGTTCAGGGCAATGCCGAGGTCGCTGTAGACCTTGACGACCGCCCGTGTGCCGGAGTGCTTGCCCAACACCAGCCGGTGGGTTCTGCCCAATTCCGCCGGGTCCACTCCCTGATAGTTGAGGGGATGCTTGAGCAGCCCGTCTACATGAATACCGGCCTCGTGCGTGAATACCCCTTCTCCCACCAGGCTCTTATGCCAGGACAGGGGACGGCCGGCGGCGGCGGAGACCTTGTTCGACAGGCCGGCGAAGCGGGTCAGATCGACTTCCACCTTAAAGCCGTAGAGTTTTCTCAATCCTAACACCACTTCCTCCAGCGCGGCATTGCCGGCCCGCTCGCCCAGGCCGTTCACCGTGGTATTGACATGGGTGGCGCCGCCGACGACGGCGGCCAGGGTGTTGGCGGTAGCCAGTCCCAGATCGTCATGAGCGTGCATTTCCAGTTCCAGATCGACCGCCGCGCGCAGGTGCTGGAACAGGGCCAGCACCCCGAAAGGCTCCATCACGCCCACCGTATCGGCAAAGCGAAAGCGGCGCGCACCGGCTTCCTGAGCGGTTGCCGCCACCTGGATGAGGAAGTCCTGATCGGCGCGGGAAGCATCCTCGCCGCCGACGATCGCCTCCAGCCCCAGATCCAGGGCCAGGGGAACATAAGCGCGAATGGCCTGCAGCACCCGCTCCCGCGTCCAGCCCAGCTTATGGTGGATCTGCTGGTCGGAAACCGGGATCGACAGATCGATCAACTGTACCCCCAGGTGGCGGCAGTGATTCAGGTCCTGGGCCTGCATCCGGCTCCACACGACCAGGCGCGCCTGCAAGCCCAGTCCGGCCACGGCCTGGATATCTTCCCGTTCTTCCGCGCCCATGGCGGGAATGCCGATCTCCAGTTCCGGCACGCCCAGGGCATCCAGTTCGCGGGCGATAGCCAGCTTTTCCTCACGGGTGAAGGCCACCCCCGCCGATTGCTCGCCGTCGCGCAGGGTGGTGTCGTCGATTACGATAGTGCGTGCGTTGCAGTCCATACTCGGCGCCTTTGCAGCCAGATTCTACCCTCAAGCCGCCAGCGGCAACGGAGCATGAGTAAAACACTTCTTGGGGCAGACCCGGGAACAGGCTTCACAACCGATGCAGTCCATGGCGTTCGCCAGCCGCATGTAGGAATTGTCGCTGTCGTCCCCATCGTCATCGTCGTCGTCCAAATCCTCGTTGGCGGCCACGTCCAGGGCGCGCTGCACGATTTCCAACACGTCCCGCGGACAGACCTTGAAGCAACGGCCGCAGCCGATGCATTTTTCCTCGTCCAGTGCGATTGCGAACTGTGGCACCCACCGGGTTCCACCGCGGGTTAAACCAATGATATTGTCCATCGCCATCTTGCATACCTCGGTTGTCACAGAATTTGTCACAGAATTTTACGTGCCGGGTAGGGGCGGTTCGCGAACCGCCCCTACATGCTGCATTCACTCCTGCCAGCCCTCCGCCTCCATCGCCGCAAACCGATCCAAACCGTCGGCCGGTCGGCCCTGCGCCGCCTTGGCCAACCAACCCGAACCGCCGGTCCGCCATTCCTGTTGCAGTTCGCCCAGCAAGTGGTCGATCACCGCGCCCTCCTCCACCCGCAGTGGCTGGATACTCCGTTGCAGCAACTGGCGGATGGCGGAACCGCCCACCGCCTGACAGTAAACGGCGGCACAGCCTTCCAATAAGGCCAGCTTGGCAGCCAGCTTGTCCTCATGGCTATCCTGTAACAGGTTCTCGAACTGGGCCACTTCCAACAACACGGCCTGTTCCGGAGTGACCGCGTAAATTACGAAGGCGCTGGCCGAGCCGAAATGCTGGTCCACGTGTTTTCTATCGGTGGTGGCGAAGGCCACCTTCAGCGTCGGCAGCATGGCAGGTGCCTCAGTGCGGCCGGGCAGAATCCGCAGATGCCGTTGCAATCCCATGAGCGGATACCTCCTGCCGGTAATCGGGTTTGCAGGAATAAATCGAATGATAGGGCGCGATGTCGTGCTGGCTGTGGCTCAGCAGGATATTGGCCAGTTCGAACAGAATCTGGCGGCTGCCCCGATAGCCGATCCAGGTACGCCGATAGGCGCCGATCCGGTCGTACAGCGGAAATCCGGCCCGCACCAGCGGTAATTCCAGCCGGCGGGCGGTCTCGGCGGCGTGCGAGTTGCTGATGATCACTTCCGCCTGCCGGTCGCGGGCAAGTCGCTCCAGATCGTCCAGATCGCCGATTTTCACCTGGGCGATGGGCATCTGTTCCAGCAGCGGCGATCGGCTGGAAGCCACGGCGGCCACCACCTCGGCGCCCATCTCCCCGAGCAGGCAGCAAAAAGCGTTCAACAGATCGGCATCGGCGGCCACCGCAAAGCGCGCCTGACCGAGCAGAAAATGAGTATCCAGCATGGCGTCCTGCAACTGGGCGCGCTGCCGTCCCAGCCGCGGCGAGATAGGCTTACCGGAAATTCCGGCCAGGGTCATGAGCAGGGTATCCATCGCATCCAGTCCGAACAGGTGGGCAAAGCGATGGTCGGGAACGCCGGTGCGCTGCTGCAACAAATCCGCGGCGGGATTCATCGAGGCGCCGATCACCAGGGTCGCCGCCGCCTCGCCCAGGGTGGCGAAGGCGGTGACCGGCGTACCGCCGGTGGTGACGGGTGAGAAGTCGCCGGCGGGCAGATGCCCGTCCAGGGAATCGGAAAGATCCGGGATCACCACTGGATGTAAATCGAAACCGGCGATGATTTCCTTCAGCGCTTCCAGATCGCCCGGCGTCAGGAAGGAGCCGGGCAATACATTGACCTGACGGGGATGGTGGCCCGGACGGCCACCGGCGGGCGCCCATTCTTCGATCATGGCGCGGACGGCGGCGGCAAAGCCAGTCTCCAGGCAACCGTCGAAATCCGGCGTGTTGACCGGCAGGATTCTGATGCCTTGAAATTCCGGATAGCGGCCACGGAAGAGTTTGACGATGCGATGGATATCGCTGCCCTGCACTTCCGAGAGACTGGTGGTGAGCAGACCGATCACGGCAGGTCTGGCTTTTTCGCAGACCGCCCGCAGACCCTCGATGATATTGTCGTCCGCGCCCATGATGCTGGAGACCTGATCCATGGCGGTGGTTTGCAGCGGGATCGGCTCGCGGAAATGACGCACGAAGAACACCTTGGCGAAGGCGGTGCAGCCTTGCGAGCCATGCAGCATGGGCATGGCGCGATGCAACCCCAACAGCGCCAGGCTGGCGCCCATCGGCTGGCTGGTTTTAAGGGGATTGATCGACAGTGCTTTACCGCGGCTAAAGATTTCAACCATGGGAACGATCTCCTGTAGACCAGGGGGCCGGCTTGCGCACGGCCTGCCAGACAGGGCTTTCAAGGGTACGGACTAACTGCCGGGCCAGCGCCACCATGCCCTGATAGCCGGCATAGCCGAATTCGCGCTCCTGATTGATGTCCAGGAAGGGTAGCCGCGCCTTCAAGGCGGTATACATATTGCGACCGCCGGCGATGAGAATATCGGCCCGGTAGTCGCGGACACAGTCCAGCAACAGGCGGGGATTGCCGTCGTCCAGCATGCGGGCGTCCTTGCCCATCAACTCTCTGATTCTCTCCTTATCCTCCTCGGTCGATTTTTTGGCGCCGGTGGCGACCACGTCCATCCCCAGATCCTGCAAGGCCGAGACCACCGACCAGGATTTGACGCCGCCGGTGTAGAGCAGGGCACGTTTGCCATGCAGCCGCTGCCGCCAGGGTTCCAGTGTTACCTTAATACGCGCTTCCTCGCGGGCGATCAGGGTTTCGGTGCGAGCCGTCAATTCAGGATCGTCGAGCAGGCGGACGAAGCCGCGCAGGGAATTGGAGGTATCCTGGATACCGTAGAAGCTGCCCTCGAACCAGGGAATGCCGTACTGCTCCTGCAACTTGCGGGCGACGTTGAGCATGGCGCGGGAACAGACCACCATGCTGACTTCGGCCCGGTGCATGGTCTGGATATCGCGGAAACGGGCGTCGCCGGACAGGGAACCCAGCACCCGCAGACCCAGCTCGTCGAACAGCGGCAGCACCTGCCAGAATTCTCCGGCGATGTTGTATTCGCCGATCAGATTGATATCGTGCACCTTGATATCAGGGCGGCGGGGATCGACCGGCGGTGGTTCCGGTTCGCGGGTGCCAACCACGTATTTCAGCATGGTTTCGCCGGCGATGCGGTTGCCCAGATTCTTGGCGCCGTAAAAACCGGCGGCATCGACGGGAACGACCGGCACGCTCCAGTGGCTTTGCGCCGCCTTGCAGACCGCTTCCAGATCGTCCCCGGTCAGCGCCGGCACGCAGGTGTTATAGACGAACACCGCTGCTGGGGAATAGGTGTCGATGGCCTGTTTGATGGCATGAAACAGGCGCTTTTCCCCCCGCCCCATGATGATATCCTGCTCGTTCAGATCGGTGGTCATGCCGATCCGGTACAGGGTGGGACCGCTGGAGCGGGCGCCGCGCGTGTCCCAGGAACTGCCGGCGCAGGCGATGGGGCCGTGGACGATGTGGGCTACGTCGGCCACCGGCAGCAGGGCGATCTGGGCGCCGTCGAAGGCGCAGCCACCCGCCGTAGCGCCGGGTTTGGTCCGGGCGCAACCGGCTTTGGACTTCAGATTGTGAGCACAGGCCGGTTCGTCGAGCAGCGCGGCGATGTCATGAGCCTTCATCGGAGTTCCTCGGCTGATTGCTTGCTATCCCCTTTATTCGTTCCCTCCCCCTTGAGGGGGGAGGGACAGGGTGGGGGTGAAAGGTGGTACTTTCGCTACCTCAATGAACTTGAGCATCACATCCCCCCCCCCCCACCCTAACCCTCCCCCTCCAGGGGGGAGGGAATTTAACAATGTCATGAGCCTTCATCGGAGTTCCTCGGCTGATTGCTTGCTATCCCCTTTATTCGTTCCCTCCCCCTTGAGGGGGGAGGGACAGGGTGGGGGTGAAAGGTGGTGCTTTCGCTACCTCGATAAACTTGAGCATCACATCCCCCCCCCCCACCCTAACCCTCCCCCTCCAGGGGGAGGGAATTTTAGGGACAGGGAGTTTGGCCTTATCCCGCCATCGCCGCCGCGCCCAACAGCACCGGCTTGACCTGCTCCACCCAGGCGCTCACCCGTCCTTCGGTTAGCTCCTCCTGGTTATCCTGATCGATCACCAGGCCGACGAACTTCCCGTTCACCACCGCGCGGGATTTCTCGAACTGATAGCCATCGAGCGGCCAGAAACCGTTGGATTCGGCGCCGAGCTTCTTGAGCTTCCGGTACAAAATCCCCAGGGCATCGACGAATTCCTTGGGATAGTTGACTTGATCGCCCAGCCCGAACAGGGCAACGGGCTTACCGCCAAGATTGGCGCCTTCCAGTGTCGGCAGAAAGGCCTCCAGCGTCTCCGGCAGCTCGCCGTCGCCCAGCGTGGGAGTACCGAAGATCAAGGCGTCACAGCTTTCCAAATCCTCGGCGCCGGCCTTGGTGACGTTGTAAAGTTTTACCTCAGCCTCGGCGAGTTGCTGTTTGATCATCTTGGCCACTGTGCGCGTGTTGCCGGTATCGGTGGCGTAAAACAAACCTATCTTCATCGTGGTCACCGTTTCTGTTGCTGCATTCGAATGGAATAGCTTGAAGCTGCTGTTGGCTGATCATGCGCCGGCCTCCACGGCGGCGCTTTGAGCGCCGATGATTCTGGCGAGCCAGGGCGGCGGTCTGCCGGCCAGCACAGCCTGCAATTGCGTCAGCAGTTCGGGAATTTCGGTTTCCTGGGGGTGCTTGAGCGGATGAACGCCCGCCCTGATCACCTTGGCGGCGGGCGGCCCACCGATGGAAACGACATAGAGGATATGGCAGTCACCGATCAGGCCGGCTCGATAGGCATGTTTTTCATCCTTGATGGGGGTGTCCGGCTCCACCACCGGACGCACCGCAATCAGACGTGAAGCCATCGCCGTAACCTGGTAGATCAAAAACCGGGCGCAGGAACCGAAATGGCCGTCCAGTCGCTCGCCGCTGTTGGAAGCGAAAGCCACCCGGATGGAGCCGGGCAATTCGTCTTCACTATAGGGCTGCGGTTGCGGCAGCGGAGCCTCATCCGCAACGACGCTCTCTTCCCCTTTGAGATAGCGGACAGCCTGTTTCAGATATACCGGCTCGACCTCGGAGAATTCTCCGTCCAGCGCCGTCTTCAGAGTCTTGACATTCAGCCCGCTCAGTTTTTCCTCGGTCAGCGGCAAACCCAGGGCGCCGACCAGTACGCGCAGCAAGCGCTGGGCAGAGGTTTCCGGCAGCGCCCGGGCCGCCAAACCGATACGCAGCGCCGCCGCGCGGGAAAGGTCCTGATTCATATCCGCCTTACCCTTACGGTCAGCGGTAGCTTGGGCGGCTTCTCGAACGGTTCGAGATAGAAACGGGCGCCGTCTCTCAACTCCAATTCACCGCCCCACTGTTCCGGTCCCTGATGTTCCATCGCCACCACGGTTTCTTCCAGATCCTTCTTGGCGACGTAGAACACCAGATCGCCGGCGTCGTTATAGCGTAACATTACATTGGGCATGGCAGTTAACGCACCAGGTCGAAGCCGAAATCGGTCTCGCCCATCACCATCGTTTCCTGATCCAACCGCTCCATCACCGCGTTGACCAGAGTCTTGAGGAGGTAGATGGCGCCCTCGTAACCCATGGTGGCTTCGTGGTGGAGATGGTGGCGGTCGAAGATAGGAAAGCCGATGCGGATCAGGGGCACCTCGAACTCCTTACCCTTGTGCAGGGTGTCGCGCTGAATGGACTTGCCATAGGAGCTGCCGATCAGGAAATCGGGTTTTTTGCTGAACACCAGCGAGCGCAGATGCCAGAGATCCTTGCCGATGTAAACTTCGGCCTCCTGGCCGTAAGGCGAGTCTTTGAGCAGCTTGGTCATGGCCTTGGCCCAGCGCTTACTGCCGTTGTGGCAGAGCACATGCAGCGGCTCGGCGCCCAGTTCCATCAGGAACTGACACAGTCCCATGACGAAATCGGGATCGCCGAACAGCGAATATTTCTTGCCGTGCAGCCAGGAATGGGAATCGGTCATCATGTCGACCAGCCGGCCCCGCTCCCTTTCCAGCGATTCGGGAATAGGCTTACCGGTGAGATCGGCGACCTTCATCAGGAAAGCATCGGCGCCGGCCAGTCCCATCGGAATATCGATGGCGGAAGCCGGGTGCTTCCAGGTTTCCTGGACGTATTTCCTGGTCTTGGTCAACTGCCAGGGTTGCAGCAGCAGGGTATCGATGGCGTTGGGCGCCTCTTTGACCTCTTCCTGCCGGGTGCCGCCGGCATACATCCGGAACTGGCCGTCGGCGGGGGTGTCGAGGATTTCCTCCGGGTCGCTGAGCAGGGTGTAGTCCACGCCCATGTCCCGCAGCATGCGCTTGATCGCCCGGAAATTGCCCAGGTAGGTCTCGAAACCCATCACGACATTGAGCTTGCCGTTGCTGCCCGGCGTCTTGCCTTCCATCTCGTTCAGGGTGAAATAGCGCAGGATGCCTTCCAGCATATTGTCCCAGCCGTTGATATGGCTGCCGACGAAGCTGGGGGTATGGGCGAACGGGGTGGGATAGTCCATCGGCACCCGCCCTTCCTTTTTGGCGTTGCCGATAAAAGTATTGAGGTCGTCGCCGATCACCTCGGCCATGCAGGTAGTGGAAACCGCCATCATTTCCGGCTGATACATGGCCTTGGCGTTTTCCATGCCTTGAAACAGGTTTTTCTGGCCGCCGAACACCGCCGCATCTTCGGTCATCGAATCGGAGACGGCGGCGACCGGTTCGCGGAAATGGCGGTTGAAATAGGTGCGGAAATAGGCCACGCAACCCTGGGAGCCGTGCACATAGGGCAGCGTCTTGTGGAAGCCGAGGGCGCACAGCACGGCGCCCAACGGTTGGCAGGTCTTGGCCGGGTTGATCGTCAGCGTTTCCCGCTTGAAATTAAGCTCCTTGTATTCTTCGGTGGTGGTCCACTGGAATACCTCTTCGATTTTCTCCGGGGGATAGGCCTCCTCGAAAACCCGCTTGCGGGCGAAGGCGTCCTGATACTCCTTCCCGGTGAACAGAGGGTAACCCGGTTTAACGTTGTCTAGGTCTTGCATTTCGAATTCCTCATCCGCGTCACTTAGCCGTGAACAACGAACTGCGCTACGACGATTCTTGGCACTGCATTCATTGGGCGGGATGGGTTTCACTGCGCGCTATCCATCCTGCCTAAGCTGAGTTACCGTGAAAATCCCCGTAGGTCGGGTTAGGCGCGCACACTGCCCAGGGTGGAGTTGGCAGAAATGTTGCGGGCGCGCCGTAACCCGACATGGGAGCCGATTTACATCCCTGGGGGTGCTTCCTTCTGTAAAGCATGGCCAGTTAGCGCAGCTACTGTCGATTGTTTAGCAAGCCCTGTGCCAAACCGTAATACTCTTATAAGTAACTGATAATTAAAAGGTTAATAACTATTTTCAGAGTGTTCCGATCAGGTTTGGTCTATGACAAAGGCGGCTGTGACTTGTAGGGTTGACGACAATCCGGGAGCTTGACCCGCTCTGCCAGGAACGGGCGGATGAATGATGCAGGCGCCGGTGGTACACTGCTTGATAATTTACTTGTTAGCGGTCGAGGGGAGCCAACGAACCATGTTCTACGTGCACATCGGAACGACGAATGAAGCCAAAACCCACGCGATCCGCAACGTGTTCGAGGCTTACCGACTACTACCGCTGACAACGGCATCGAGGGGACAAGCGACTTCATTGCTCCTCCTAGCGAACATTAGCCTTTGCGCAGTAGTAAACCGTTAAGGTGTCGATTGTTACCTCAGATACTGAAACGACTTCGGGAGTGTATTCGTGAGCGCCGATACGTCGCCACGCTTCACGCTGAAGAGGAAATGAACAACGATGGGTTGTCAATTTTTGACGTGGAGCGAGTGATTCTCACTGGTGAGATCGTCGAGCGCCAAAAAGACAGAGAAACAGGTGAATGGAAATACCTGGTCCGTGGACTAACACTGGAAGAAACGAATGCCATGGCAGTCACGAAATTGAGTCCAACCGGTAAGATGGTTATTTTAACGGTGTTTATTGATGAGTGAAATGAATGAGTTAGTATGTGATATTTGTGGCAAAGCCGGCCCCCGTATTCGGTATATGTCGCGCAGCTATGGTAAGGGTAAGGATTTACTGGTAATCGAAAATGTTCCAGTAATCAGTTGCCCGCACTGTGGAGAAAGTTATCTGACGGCTGAGACGCTACACGAGTTGGAGAGAATTAAACTTCATCGCAGGAACTTTGCTATTGAACGCCCGGTAGCAGTCGCGGAATTCGCTTAAAGGCGAAAAATTAACAAATCGCTCAAGCGGACGGCGCTAACGCGCCGCCGCTTAGCTCAACCGTTAGGCGTCAATAACCCCGCCCGAACCATGCCCACAATTGCACTCGAAGCTGCGGCGAAGCAACTTGCCTCCGACCCACGGCGACTTGAATCATCGTGGGTATCGGCGCAACTATCTGAAGTTGCCAGAATGGTCGCGGTATCTTCCCGCCTCATTCACCCACAGAACGTGTTGGTCAGCGGCTCGACCTCCCGCAACACTCACCTACCTGGTATAGTCGACTTCGACATTGGCCTTTGGCCGGCTGAGTCCTATCCAACACCGATTGTCGTCGATCAGCTCAGGCATACCGATGACGAGTATCGCAAGGCGCTAGTCCAGTTCATCAACGACCTAGCCGCACGAGTCGCGGACAACGTCGAGCTGCGCAACCGCATGGCTGCTCTCTTTGGCAAGTCGCCCACCGATCTTTGCAGAGCGCTCGATCAACCAGCAAGTCTCAAGACTGGTGCTCATCCACACTGGCAGATCACGGCCAAGATAAAACTAGACCAGATCAATATCATCGAGGTCGCTGTCGCTCATCACGCAGGGCACTACATTGGCCTGCTGTACAACAAGTATTGGCAGCAGCAGATTGGCGGCCTTGAGCCTGACTTGGCAGAAGCTGTCACTGCACAAGTTTGCTTGCTCAAGCGCATCCTGACCAGCGTTGGCCTCTACAAAAAGGTTGCTGGAGTCACCAATGTAATAACGTTTACCTCACGCAGACTTGAACAGTTTATCATCCAAGAGGCCATGCAAGGGTCGCAAACGCCGCTGCTTCACGCAATGAGGCGAGTCACTGAGGCCGACGACGATACAGACCTGTGGGAGCTATTCCCGGGTGCACCGGAGGACATCTTGAAGAAGCTCCACATATCACGAGATGATCTACGCCCAATGAGAGCGCAGAGCGAACTCGAGAATGCACCTACAATCTGGCGTAAATTCAAACTCATTGCTGGTAACGTCGCGGATAGAGCCTACGACTATGCTCACCTTCTTGTTAGTCGAATTGACGCCTAACCCTTCGTTGCAGCGGACGCGTTGCAAGCGCCCCGCTGCTGAACTCGCTCGATAATTTATTGGAGATGAACATGATGAGCGCAACCGAGATTCAATACGTATCCGATGAAAGCGGCAATACGATTAGCGTGATCGTGCCCATCGAACTCTAGCGGGAAATCGAAGCGGAACAGGAAACCGCCTATCTGCTCAGAAGCGAAACCATGAAACGCCGTCTATTGGAAGCGAAAACCCCCCAAGGTGGCATGTCCTTCGAGGAAGTCATTGAAAAACTTTGAATTTGATGCCAAGGCTTTGAATCGAAGCAGTCGTAGGCCGGAATAAGGCCGCCAACGGCGGACGTTTCCGGCATTCCCAGAGAACGCCGGAAACGCTCCGCAAGCTCCGCTTATTCCGGCCTACGACTGACTCAGTAGAGAGCTAACCCAGCCTACCCAATGAACTTGCTCAGGCGGCTTTCGCCACCGGCTCCGCTGCGGCTTTCTTCCAGGGCGGCTGCATGTTTTTCCAGCAGGGATTGTTGACGGCCATATCCATATCGCGGGCGAAAATGGCGAAACCGTCATAGCCGTGATAGGGGCCGGAATAGTCCCAGGAGTGCAGTTGCCGGAAGGGTATGCCCATCTTGTGGAAGACGTATTTTTCCTTAATGTCGGAGCCGATCAGGTCGGGCTTCAGGCGCTCGACAAAGGATTCCAACTCGAAACTGGTGGCGTCGTCGTAGATCAGCGCGCCGTCCTGCAATTCCTTGAAGGTGCGGTCGTAGTCGTCGTTATGGGCGAACTCGTAACCGGCGCCGATGACTTCCATGCCGAGGTCCTCGTAGGCGCCGATAATATGGCGTGGCCGCAGGCCACCGACGAAC
>CAIMUS010000081.1 GCA_903844665.1 uncultured Pseudomonadota bacterium | reverse complement strand
GATGTACAGCACATCGTCGTTGCGCTCGAACATGCCGGACAGACAGCCGAAGCCGATATCGGTGGTGCCGCCGTCGCCGCCCTGGGCGATGACCCGGATATCGTCCCGACCCTTGGCCTTGAGGGCCGCCGCGATGCCGGAGGCCACCGCCGGCGCGTTGCCGAACAGGGAGTGCACCCAAGGCAACTGCCAGGCCGTTTCCGGATAGGGGGTGGTGAACACTTCCAGGCAGCCGGTTGCATTGGCGGCGATCAACTGCCCGTCGGTCACGCGCATGGCCGCGTCCAGCGCATAGCGTGCGCCCAGCGCCTCGCCGCAGCCCTGACAGGCGCGATGCCCGGAGGTGATGGCGTTGGCCCGCTCGGTGGTCGCCTGGACGGTGCGCAACTCCTCGTTCAACAGCCGGTTGCCGACGGTGAAAGTGCCGGTTTGATAGAACTTGACGCGTTGATTGCTCTCGCGAATTTCAGGCATGAGAGGATTCTCCTAGGCGGTTTTGGCGGCGCGCACCGCGCCGATGTCACGCAAGATATTTTCCGCGGCGGGGCCGGAACCCGTTCGCGACCGTTCCCGCTCCACCTGCCGCTTGACCAGATCGATGTTGAGA
The DNA here is from genome assembly GCA_903844665.1 of uncultured Pseudomonadota bacterium. Classification (GTDB taxonomy): domain Bacteria; phylum Pseudomonadota; class Gammaproteobacteria; order Competibacterales; family Competibacteraceae; genus CAIMUS01. The sequence continues at coordinate 8,172 of CAIMUS010000081.1, read as the reverse complement.
TCGAGGAAATGGGTATCCTCCAACTGGTCCTTGCTACCCGCCTCGAACAGCCGGCGCAGCGAGGGACGGGTGATGGGACGACCGCCCAGACCGCCGATCACGGAGTAAACCGGGGTGGTGGTCAGACCTCGCAAGGCCCAGCGCACATTGCTCGACAGAATGCCGCCCAGTCCCACCGCCAGCGCTTTCTCGAAGACGATGACCCGTTTGGCGTCTTTCAATACCTCGCGCAACTGGTCCTTGGGGAAAGGACGGAAGGAGCGGATAGTCACGGCGCCGATGGAGCCGCCCTCGGCCCGCATGGCGGTGATGACTTCCTGCATCGTCCCGATCACCGAGCCCATGGTGACCACCACGGTCTCCGCGCCTTCGGCGTCGTAGGATTTCAGCAGACCGCCCGAATCCCGCCCGACGATGGCGTCGTACTCTTCCGCCAGCTTGGGAATCAGCTCCAGCGCCTCCATCTGCTTGTAATGGGCCAGATAGCGCACTTCGGTAAAGGCTTCCGGTCCCACCATGGCGCCCATCGATACCGGATCGGCCGTGTCCAGCACCTGGCGGGGCTGGAAGGCCGGCAGGAACCGATCCACCTGCTCCTGGGTCGGCATATCGATGCGGGTGTAGGAGTGGGTCAGGATAAAACCGTCCATGCAGACCATCACCGGCAGGCTCAGGGCCTCGGCCAGCTTGAACGCCTGGATGTGCACATCCACCGCTTCCTGATTGCTTTCCACGAACAACTGAATCCAGCCGGCGTCGCGGGCCGACATGGCGTCGCTCTGATCGTTCCAGATGTTGATGGGCGCGCCGATAGCGCGATTGCCCAGCGTCATCACGATAGGCAGGCCCATGCCGGAGGCGTTGTAGACGGCCTCCATCATGAACAGCAGGCCTTGGCTGGCGGTGGCGGTATAGGTCCGGGCGCCGGCGGCGGAAGCGCCGATGCACACGCTCATGGCGCCGAACTCGGATTCCACGTTCAGATATTCGCAGTTCGGTAATTCGCCCGATTTCACCAGCTCGCCCAGGTGCTCGACGATATGGGTCTGGGGGGTGATGGGATAGCAGGAAATGACCGCCGGCCGGCACAGCGCGATCGCCTCGGCCACCGCGAATGAGCCATCGATTTGTCTCAGCATAACAACGTACCTCCGGGAACTATTGTGCCTTGGCCAGCGCCGCTTTGGCCGCCTCGTAGGCAGCTTTCGCGGCCGCCACGTTCATCTCCCCCACTTTGCCGGGGAAAATCTGCATGATGGCTTTTTCCACCCCATCCATGGTAAACAGATCCTCGCGCATGGCGGTAAAAGCGCCCATCAGCACCGTATTGGGGGTGGGTCGCTTGAGATGCTTCATGGCCAGCTCGGAAGCCGGCACATTGACCACATGCCCCTTCGGCAGGTGTTTGACGGCATCCTCGATGCCCAGTTCTTCCGCATTCTTGCTGCTGTTGATCAGCACATAGCCGTCCTTCTTCAAGCCGGAGAACACATCGACCGCGTGAAACAGGGTAGGGTCCTGGATAATCAACAGATCCGGATCCAGCACCGGCTCGCGCAGTTCGATTTCCTTGTCGTCGATGCGCACGAACGCCATCACCGGCGCGCCGGTGCGCTCCGAACCGAAACTGGGAAACGACATGGAATAGCGGTCGTTGAAAAACGCCGCGACCGACATCATCTCCGAGGCGGAGACCACCCCTTGGCCGCCACGGCCATGGATGCGTATTTGAAACATCGGATGTCCTCCTTCGTTGCCTGCTGGCAGCAGGCGGTTAGTACAAAAATACAATTATAAGAGGCCGGCCGAAACCCGGTGTTGATATAACTCAATATCTTCGTTTAGGCCGGACGATATAACAAAAAAGCCCACTCCAGGCTTGACGTGTCGTAACCGTTTGCTCCCCTCGCCCGCTTGCGGGAGAGGGGTTGGGGGTGAGGGCTGTAGGGCCGCGATTAATCGCGCCCCTACTGTAACATCGACTCTAGTGAGCGCCGGCCACCGGAATCATCCAGGACAGGTAGTACGCCTGAATATAGGTAATGATGCCGATCAGGGTGGCGAAGAACGGGCTGTGCTTCGTTTAAGGCAAATCAGGGCAAAAACCGACCTTGATATCGTTGGTGTTGTCTTATAAAAAGCCCAACCGTGATAGTCGGAATCAAGGAGAGGTTCACCCGCCATGGCCGGGGTCCGGTTCGACGTCGATTCACGACTCCAGCCGGTAGTGGGCCAGATAGTTGACTTCGACCCCCGGCGCCAGCCAGTAGTGCTGAGTCAGCGGGTTATAGTGCATCCCGGTCAGCTCGCCGAGGTTCAGGCCGGCCTCCCTGGCCCAGGCGTCCAGTTCCGAGGGCCGGATAAATTTGCGGTAATCGTGGGTGCCCTGGGGCAGCAGGCGCAGCAGGTACTCGGCGCCGATCACGGCAAATAAATAGGCTTTGGGCGTACGGTTGATGGTGGAGAAGAATAGTTGACCGGCCGGTTCGACCAGCCGGGCGCAGGCCCTGACGACCGAAGCCGGATCGGGAACATGCTCCAGCATTTCCATGCAGGTCACCACATCGAAGCCGGCGGGTTCAAACCCGGCCAGTTCCTCGACCGTGATACAGCGATAATCCACGTCGAGACCGGATTCCAGCAGGTGCAGGCGGGCCACCGACAACGGCGCCTCGCCCATGTCGATACCGACCACGGCGGCGCCCCGTGCGGCCATGCTCTCGGCCAGAATGCCGCCGCCGCAGCCCACGTCCAGCACCCGCTTGCCGGAAAGCCGGGCGCGCTGGTCGATAAACTCCAGCCGCAGCGGATTGATGGCGTGCAGGGGTTTGAATTCGCTGTCGGGATCCCACCAGCGGCTGGCGAGTTCGGAAAATTTGGCGATTTCTCCAGGATCTACATTGCGCTGTGTTGCGGTCATGGCGGTCACGATTGGCAGATGAAACAGGCCGTACAGTAACATACTGCGGGTCGCTTTGCCGCCTGCCGTAATCCAGGGGGTGCAATGATCTGGGAGCGCCGGCGTTCCCGCCGGCCTGGGTCTGGAGTCCCTGTTTTAATCCAGGCAGATAAAAGGAAATCTTGACAAGAACCTCGCTGGTTCTGACGATATGCCTATAACAAAGAACTGATCCCCATGGTCAACACCATCACCGACAAATCCCTCGAACAATGGCTGTGGGACGCGGCCTGCTCCATTCGCGGGGCGAAGGATGCGCCCAAGTACAAGGATTACATCCTGCCGCTGGTGTTCACCAAGCGTCTGTGCGATGTGTTCGACGACGAAATCAACCGCATCGCCGGACACGTGGGCAACCGGGCGAAAGCGTTCAATCTGGTTAGGCGCGATCCCAAGCTGGTGCGCTTCTATATCCCGCTTCAGCCCGACAATATGGAGGATACTGTCTGGTCGGTGATTCGCAAGCTGGCCGACCGTATCGGCGAACGCTTGACCACGCACCTGCGCGCCATCGCCGACGCGAACCCGCCGCTCAAGGGCATTATCGACCGCGTCGATTTCAACGCCACCACCCACGGCCAGCGCGATCTGTCCGATGACCGCCTGAGCGCGCTGATCGAGCAGATCAGTCTGAAGCGGCTGGGCTTGAAAGATGTCGAGCCGGATATCATCGGGCGCAGTTACGAGTATCTGATCCGTAAGTTCGCCGAAGGCAGTGGGCAGAGCGCCGGCGAGTTCTATACGCCCAAGGAAGTCGGCTTGATTATGGCGCGCATCCTGACGCCGCAGCCCGGCATGGAAGTCTATGACCCGTGCTGTGGGTCGGGCGGCCTGCTGATCAAGTGCGCGCTGGTGCTGGAGGAGACCATGCAGGCCGCCGGCAGACCGCATTATGCCCCGCTCAAGTTCTACGGCCAGGAGTACACGGCCAACACCTGGGCGATGGCGAATATGAACATGATCATCCACGACCTGGAGGGCGTGATCGAGATCGGCGATACGTTCAAACATCCCAAGTTCCGCGACAGGAACGGCCTGCAGACCTTCGACCGGGTGGTGGCCAATCCGATGTGGAATCAGGACTGGTTTACCGACAAGGATTACGACGCCGATGAATTCGGGCGTTTTCCCAAGGGCGCGGGCTTTCCGGGTAAGCAGTCCGCCGACTGGGGCTGGGTGCAGCATATCCTGGCCAGTCTGAACGAGCGGGGTCGCGCGGCGATTGTGCTGGATACCGGCGCGGTCAGTCGGGGGAGCGGCAGCGCCAACATCACCAAAGAGAAGGCGGTACGCCAGTGGTTCGTGGAGCACGATTTGATCGAGGGTGTGATCTATCTGCCCGATAACCTGTTTTACAACACCACCGCGCCGGGCATTCTGCTGTTTCTGCACAAATTCAAACCGGCCGAACGCCGGAATCATCTGTTTTTGCTCAACGCCAGCCGCGAATTCGAGAAGGGCGATCCCAAGAATTACATTCCTGACGATGCCATTCTGCGCATTGCCGAAACCTTCAAGAACTGGCGCGAAGTGGATAAGTACAGCCGCATCGTGAGCCGCGAGGAGATTGCCAGGAATGATTACAACATTTCGCCGAGTCGGTATATTCATACTGGTGCAGCGGAAGAGTTCAGGCCACTGGATGAAATATGGTCAGAACTGCTGGTGGCAGAAGATGAAAGCAAGGAAATTGATGAAAGACTTAAACAGATAATGACGTTGCTGACAGTATAGATATGACCCATAGCGAAATTGGTTCTTTCCCTGCTGACTGGTCAATTCATCGTGTAGATGCATTATTCGATATTCAGCAGGGTAAACAAGTCTCAAAGGCTAACCGAGATGGCGATAATCAACAACCTTTTTTGAGAACTAAGAATGTGCTTTGGGGAAATATTGATCTTTCCGAGTTGGACCAGATGCATTTCTCTGACAAAGAGGAAAGTCGTTTGAAGTTGCAAGAGGGCGATCTTTTGCTCTGTGAGGGTGGAGATGTAGGCCGTACTGCTATCTGGAACGCTCGGATAGAAGATTGTTATTATCAGAATCACCTGCATCGCTTACGTGCAAAAAATTTTGAAGATATAGATCCGCATTTTGCACTTTACTGGTTTTGGTATGCTTTTGAAGTTGGAAAGCTTTATTTTGGGCGAAGCAATGTAACCACCATTCCAAACTTATCTCAATCGAAGTTAGGCGAATTACAGATGCCTAAGCCTGGGTTTGCGGAACAACGCCGCATCGCCCGCATCCTGTCCACCGTGCAGACCGCCATCGCCCAGCAGGAGCGGCTGCTTGCACTGACGGGCGAACTGAAGGCCACGCTCCTGCGCAAGTTGTTCACCGAAGGCTTGCGCGGCGAACCGCAGAAAATGACCGAGATTGGGTTGGTGCCGGAGAGTTGGAAAATGACAACTCTCGGGGAAATTGCTTCAAAACCTGAAGGAATTATACAAACCGGTCCGTTTGGCAGCCAGCTTCATAAACATGATTATCAGGCTGAAGGCATTCCAGTGGTCAACCCAACACACTTCTTAGGTAACAGAATAAACCACAGCAATTTGCCACGGATTACCTCCGCAACTGCTAAACGTCTTGAAAAATATGTCTTAAGAACTGGTGATATTCTTTTTGCCCGACGAGGCGAAATCGGCAGACATGCTGTAGTAACCGAAAGAGAAAATGGGTGGCTTTGTGGAACCGGATCGTTTCTTGTTCGTGTAAATAAGCCCTGGATTGATAACCGGTTTCTTGATTATTTATTTACAATAGATGGAATAGTTAATTGGTTAAGCTCACATGCGGCAGGCGTCATTATGCCTAATTTGAACAATGCCATACTGACAAGAATGCCTGTGCCTTACCCCTCTTTTGATTTGCAAACAGAAATCGCAGATTGCTTAAAGACTATTGATAAAAAGCTTGGGCTAGCAACAAGAAAGAGAGACTTTCTCTTTGAACTCTTCCGCACCCTCCTTCACCAGTTAATGACCGCGCAACTAAGGGTCTGAACCGCAGATGTACGCTGATTATAGGATTACACTGTCTGAACCGCAGATTGACGCAGATTAAGGGATTACGCTGATGAAGAGACTACAATGATGAGTCTATCTGCGAAATCCTATAATCAGCGTCAATCTGCGGTTCAGACAATAAGAATTATCCCGATGGAAAAATTATAATGATGAGTCTATCTGCGAAATCCTATAATCAGCGTCAATCTGCGGTTCAGACAATAAGAATTACCCAGATGGAAAGATTGCAATGATGAATATATCTGCGAAATCCTGTAATCTGCGTCAATCTGCGGTTCAGACAATAAGAATTACCCAGATGGAAAGATTACATTGATGAATATATCTGCGAAATCCTGTAATCTGCGTCAATCTGCGGTTCAGACAGGTGAATTATGAGCCAAGAAGACTACAAGCATTCCGACATCACCCGCAAGATTATCGGCGCCGCGATGCAGGTACACAAAGTGCTGGGCAGCGGCTTTCAGGAAGTCATTTACCAGCGTGCGCTGGCGATTGAACTGACGAAACGGGGCATAGCGTTTGCGCGCGAGGTGGACATGCCGATCTTCTACGATAACCAGCAAATCGGCACGCGCCGCGTTGACTTTCTGGTAGAGGACAAAGTTATGGTTGAACTAAAAGCATTGACGAAACTGGAAGATGTACACTTGGCGCAAGCCATCAACTACCTGGAAGCGTATCGCCTGGAAGTTGGATTGCTGCTGAATTTTGGCGCCAAGAGCCTGGAACCTCGCAGAGTCATCAACAGCAAAATCATGCAGACTTCATCAGCGTAATCCTATAATCAGCGTCAATCTGTGGTTCAGACAGCGTAATCCCCTAATCAGCGTCAATCTGCGGTTCAGACATGTTTTCCGAATACAAAACCGTCCAGGCCCGCCTGCTCCAGTACGCGCAAGACATTGGCTGGATCTTCGTACCGCGCGCCGAGGCCGAACGACGGCGCGGATTCGAGCCAGCCGTGACCAGTCCAGCCGAGCAGGCCCGCCATGCCTCGTTCTACTTCGATGATCTGCTGTATGAACAAGTCAATGCCTTCAATCCCGACTACGCCGACGCGCCGGGCGCGCTGGTCAGCCGGTTCCAGCGCCTGCAAACCAGTATCTACGGCAACCGCGAACTGCTTACCTTCCTGCGCAACCAGGGCAAATTTTTCCACGCCCCCGAAAACCGCGAACTCGATCTGATCCTGATCGACTACGCCCAACCCGAGCGCAACGTCTTCGAGGTCACCGAAGAGTTCTATTGGCATAACGGCCGCTATGGCAACCGCGAAGACGTGATCTTCCTGATCAACGGCCTGCCCGTGGTGGTGGTCGAATGCAAGAACGCCAGCAAAGACGAGGGCCCTGGCACTGGGGCTGGATCAGATTCGCCGCTACCACGCCGAAACACCGGAATTCTTCGTCCCGGAAATGGCTTTCACCGTCACCGACGCCCTGGGCTTCGACTACGGCGCCACCTGGAACACCGTCAAGCGCAATATCTTCCACTGGAAGGCCAACCCGATCGGGCAGTTGGAGGCCAAGGTCAAAAGCTTCTTCGCCATCCCGCGCCTGCTGAGCCTGCTCAAGGATTACATTCTGTTCGCCGAAAAAGAGGAGGAGCTACAAAAGATCATCCTCGCCCAGCACCAGACGGCGGCCATCGAGCGGGCCATCGAGCGCGCCCACGATTCCGGCAAACGGCGCGGGCTGATCTGGCACACCCAGGGCAGCGGCAAGACCTACACGATGCTCAAAACCGCCGAGCGGCTGTTCAAAGCGCCCGAATCCGACAAGCCCACCATCCTGCTGCTGATCGACCGCAACGAACTGGAAGACCAGTTGCTCAAGAACCTGGCCAGCCTGGGGATGGACAACGTCGAACACGCTCACCGTATCACCCGCCTGAACCACCTGCTGCAGAGCGACTATCGCGGCCTCATCGTCTCGATGATCCATAAATTCCGCGACATGCCCGCCCGCCTCAACCCGCGGCAGAACATCTACGTGCTGGTGGGCGAAGCCCATCGCACCACCGGCGGCGAGCTGGGCAATTACCTGATGGCCGCCCTGCCCAACGCCACCTATCTCGGCTTTACCGGCACCCCCATCGACCGCACCGCCTACGGCCAGGGAACCTTCAAGACCTTCGGCGTGGACGACGCCCCGCAAGGCTATCTGCATAAGTATT
>CAIMUS010000080.1 GCA_903844665.1 uncultured Pseudomonadota bacterium | reverse complement strand
GTAAGCGTTCACACCCCTCCCCCTAACCCCCTCCCACAAGGGGAGGGGGAATAGGTTAAACTACTGTTTTGCAAAAACTCCCTCCCCCCTTGTGGGGGAGGGTTGGGGTGGGGGGCTGAACGGTTACTTGCGGCGTCCCCCCTTTCCAAAGCCGTCCCCATGGTCTAAAGTGCAGCCAACAAGCTTGGCTTGTGAACCTGGTGGCTACCTTAGAACCATAAATATGGCGACAACCCTTCCCGACACCAAAATCAATCGGGCCGGTTCCAAACTGGCCGGTCTGGCCAGGCAATTGGTACGCGCCGGTCTGTTGGACGAAGCCTCCGCCCTGCGCGCCTTCGAGCAATCTCAAAAATACAATATCCCCCTGGTCACCTACCTGGTCGAACGCAAGCTGGCGCAGGCGGGTGAGATCGCTCGTATCGCCTCTAGCGAATTCGGCCTGCCGTTGTTCGATTTAACCGCACTGGAGACCGATACCGCGCTGGTGCAACTGGTCGATGAACGGCTCATCCGGCAGTATCATGCCCTGCCGCTGTGGAAGCGGGGCAATCGTCTGTTCATCGCGCTGGCCGACCCCAGTAATTTACGGGCGCTGGAAGATATCAAGTTCAAGGCCGGCCTCAATACCGAGCCTGTCGTCGCCGTCGAGACCCATTTAAAGCAGTGCATCGAGCGCGCCCTGGAAAAGGCCACTCAGATTATCGAAAACATCCTCGACTCCGACCTCGATAATATCGATGTCGGTCGGGAAGATGACGCCGAACCCAAGGATTCCCTGTTCAGTAAAAATACCGAGGATGACACTCCCGTGGTGCGTTTCATCAATCGGGCGATACTGGACGCCATCAACCGGGGCGCCTCCGACCTGCATTTCGAGCCTTATGAAAAAATCTACCGCGTGCGCTTTCGCCAGGACGGGATTCTCCATGAGGTGGCCAAACCGCCGGTCAATTTGGCCGCCCGCATCGCCGCCCGCATCAAGGTAATGGCGCAGTTGAATATCGCCGAGCGGCGGGTACCGCAAGATGGCCGCATGAAGCTGTACCTGTCCAAGCAGCGCGCCATCGATTTCCGCGTCAACACGCTGCCCACCTTATGGGGGGAGAAGATCGTATTGCGTATTCTCGATCCCACCAGCGCGCAGATGGGGATCGAGGCCTTGGGTTACGAGCCTCACCAGAAAGAGCTGTTCTTAAAAGCCATTCACAAGCCCCAGGGCATGGTGCTGGTTACCGGGCCCACCGGCAGCGGCAAGACGGTCTCCCTGTACACCGCCCTCAATATCCTGAATACGGCTGAAGTTAACATCTCCACCGCCGAAGACCCGGTGGAAATCAATCTGCCCGGCATCAACCAGGTCAATGTCAATGTCAGGACCGGGATGACCTTTGCCGAGGCGCTGCGGTCGTTTCTGCGGCAGGATCCGGATATCATCATGGTCGGCGAGGTGCGCGACCTGGAAACCGCGGAAATCGCCATCAAGGCCGCCCAGACCGGGCATCTGGTATTGTCCACTCTGCATACCAACAGCGCCCCCGAGACCGTTACCCGGCTGCTGAGCATGGGCCTGGCGCCTTTCAATATCGCCTCCAGCGTCACCTTGATCATCGCCCAGCGGCTGGCGCGCAAGTTGTGCGCTTTCTGCAAGGAAGAAGATAAAAACATCCCGCAGGAAAGCCTGCTCAAGGAAGGTTTCACCGAACAGGAACTGGGCGATATGACCCTCTACCGGCCGGTAGGCTGCGAGCAATGTAACAACGGCTACAAAGGTCGCACCGGCATCTATGAAGTGATGCCCGTTTCCAAGGAGATGGAGCGGATCATCATGGCGGAAGGTAATGCCTTGCAGATCGCAGAACAGGCCCAACGGGAAGGAATCGCCAGTCTGCGCCGGTCGGGACTGAACAAGGTCCGCCAGGGCCTTGTCGGCCTCGAAGAAGTCAACCGCGTCACCTAAGGAATAATAGTCGTGGCCAAGCCAGCAACCGCTTTGGTAAAGCAGGAAGACACTCTCTTTCTATGGGAAGGAACCGACCGACGCGGGAGCCGCGTCAAGGGCGAGATGCGGGGCGCGAATTCCAATCTGATCCGGGCCGAGTTGCGCCGTCAGGGCATCGCGCCGCTGCGGGTTAAAAAGAAACCCAAAGCTCTGTTCAACTTCGGCAATGCGATCAAACCCAGGGATATCATGCTGTTCTCCCGGCAGTTGTCCACCATGCTCAACGCCGGCATCGCGGTCGTGCAGGCGCTGGATATGGTGGCCAACAGCAGCAAGAAACCCAAGCTCAAGGAACTGATCCTGACGATCAAAACCGATGTGGAAGGGGGATCGAGCCTGGCCGAGGCCCTGGCCAGGCATCATCTGTATTTCAACGATCTCTATTGCAACCTGGTCAACGCGGGCGAAGAGGCCGGGGTGCTGGAAGATCTGCTCGACAAGGTTGCAATCTATCTGGAGAAAGCCGAAGCGCTCAAGGCCAAGGTCAAAAAAGCGCTGACCTATCCGGCAATCGTACTGTTCTTCGCTTTCGTGGTCACCGCTATCCTGCTGATCTTCGTCATTCCCACCTTCGAGGACTTGTTCAAAAACTTCGGCGCCGATCTGCCGGGGCTGACCAAAATGGTCATCCATATCTCGCAAATTTTCCAGTCTTACTGGTATCTCATCATAGGTATTCCGACCCTGGCCGTAGTGGGTATTTTGGAATTTCGCAAGCGCTCCCGCCCTTTTTATCAACTGATCGACCGCTGGCTGTTGCAAGTGCCTGTGATCGGCGACATTCTCGCCACCTCCGCCAATGCCCGCTTTGCCCGTACGCTGGCGACCATGTTCGAGGGCGGGGTACCGCTGGTGGACGCCATGACGTCGGTCGCCGGCGCTACCGGTAATTACGTGTATGAAAAAGCTGTTATCGAGATGCGTGAGGCGGTTTCCATCGGTCAGCAGCTTAACTTTGCGATGCGCCAGAGCCGGTTGTTTCCGGACATGGTCGTTCAAATGGTGGCGATCGGTGAAGAATCCGGCTCGCTGGGCGCGATGTTGAGCAAGGTCGCCGAATTTTACGAAGCGGAAGTGGACAATAAAGTCGATACCATGACCACCTTTCTCGAACCCGCGCTGATGGGGTTCCTGGCGGTCGTCGTGGGCGGTCTGGTGCTTGCCATGTACCTGCCGATCTTCAAGATGGCTTCGGCGGTTTGAGCGATGGAAATCTCCGCCTTACTGACCGCTTCACCCGGCTGGTTTGCCCTGATGGCGGGGCTGTTAGGCCTGATCGTCGGCAGTTTTCTGAACGTGCTGATTTACCGCCTGCCCATTATGCTGGAGCGGGAATGGCGGTCCCAGTGCGCCGAACTGCTGTCTCAGACTCTGCCTCCGGAACCGGCTTTCAATCTGTGGTGGCCCCGCTCCCGGTGTCCCCATTGTCAGCACCCGATCGGTGCGGCGGAGAATATCCCCGTGCTCAGCTATCTCTGGCAACATGGTCGCTGCCGCCACTGCCGGGCGCCGATTTCGCTGCAATACCCGCTGGTGGAAATCCTGAGCGGCGTGCTGGCGGCGCTGACCGCCTGGCATTTCGGCTACGGCTGGCAGGCGCTGGCGGCGTTGGTGCTGACCTGGGGGCTGCTGGCCCTGAGCGTGATCGATCTGCAACGGCAATTGCTGCCGGATAGCCTGACCTTGCCTTTGCTCTGGCTGGGTATCGGCCTGGCGCTGTTGGGTCTGTTCACCGACCTGCGCTCCAGTGTACTCGGCGCGATGGCGGGTTATCTCAGCCTGTGGTCGGTCTACTGGATTTTCCGCCTGCTTACCGGCAAGGAAGGGATGGGGCAGGGGGATTTCAAGCTGTTGGCGCTGCTGGGCGCCTGGCAGGGCTGGCAGTCTCTGCCCGCCATCATTATCGGCTCCGCCGGCGTGGGCGCGCTGCTGGGCATCGCCCTGATCGTGGGACGGGGGTGGAAGCGTGATGTTCCTTTGCCTTATGGACCGTTTCTGGCCGCCGCCGGCTGGCTCACCCTGCTTTGGGGGGCGTCTTTCAATGAAGCCTGGCTGCGCTGGCTGGAGTGGTAGGGGATGAGTCTGCTGGCGATTGCCTTGACCGGTGGCATCGGCAGCGGCAAGACGGCGGTGGGCCAGGCGTTCGCGCGCCACGGGGTTCCTGTGGTCGATACCGATGTGCTTGCCCGTGAGGTGGTCGAGCCCGGCCAGCCGGCGCTGCGGGAGATCGTCGAGGCGTTTGGCGGCGAGTGTCTGGATGCCGCGGGTGCGCTGGATCGCGTTTACCTGCGGCGAGTGGTTTTCGCCGATGCCGGGCGGCGGCAATGTCTGGAAGCCATTCTGCATCCGCGTATCCTGCAGGCGCTACGGCGGCGCTTGGCCGCCATCGAGACGCCCTATTGCCTGGTTGTGGTGCCCCTGCTGGTGGAGACCGGCCTGGATCAGCAGTTCGAGCGGATTCTGGTGGTGGATGTGCCGGAGGAGCTACAGATCGAGCGCGTCATGGCGCGCGATCGGGTGGATGCCGAACAGGCCCGCCGCATTCTCGATCAGCAGGCCGGCCGCGTTCAGCGGTTGGCGGTAGCCGATGATGTGATTGAAAATACCGGCACGCTGGCGGAGTTGGAAGACAGGGTGGCGGTACTGCATCAGCAATATCTGGCGCTCGCCATTGGCCGGAGATGCGCCTTCCAGCGCGATTGAAGCACCGACCGAACAGCTTGTTATGGTCTTGTTATGGTCTTGTTATGCCGTAGGCCGGAATCAGGCCGAAGGCCGTTTCCGGCGAGTTCGCAACAGCCGGAACCGCTGCGCAGAACGGCGCTATTTGGTATGCCGGTCGAAAACGGTTATAGTTCACCGGTGTCCCATGGATATCTAACCAGCGTATTCACGTTCTCGTGCCGGCGACCATCTGTTACGAACAACCTCTCAACGAGCGGATCAGGCTGCTGTTAAGGCTGGAATTCCTCTTTGAGAAAGTCGATCAAACCGCGGTTGGAGACTCCATCTGGGATAGTCTGACCGCCTTGCAGGGTTTGTTCGAGATTCTCGGCATGTCCGGTCGCAATGAGTTCAGGTCGGATTTTTTAAAAGAACTGGAACGCCATGCCGCCATCCTGGGGCGGCTCAGGCAGAGCGCCCAGGTGGATACCGAACTGCTGGATACGATCCTGCAGGAAATCACCGCGACGATCGAGGGTTTGCGCGGCCTGAACCATGTGGCTCTGGAAGCGCTGCGCCGCAACGAGTTTCTCAGTGCGGTGCGGCAGCGCAGCGGGGTTCCCGGCGGTATTTGCCAGTTCGATCTGCCCGCCCTGCACTATTGGCTGCAACAAGACAGTGCCGTACGCACTCACCATCTCTGCAATTGGCTGGAACCCCTGCAACCCTTGCAACTGGCCATCGAGTTACTCCTGAAACTGGTCCGCGACAGCGCTGAGCCCAGGGAATCTGTGGCGGCGCGCGGTTTTTTTCAGCAAACCCTGGACAGCCATTCCCCCAATCAACTGGTGCGGGTGTGGTTGCCGCAGGAATTGGGTACGTTTCCTGAGATCAGCGGTGGGAGGCATCGTTTCACCATCCGTTTTATGGAGCAACCCGATCCCGACCAGCGCGCCAGCCAGAGCAAGGGAGATATTCATTTCTGGCTGGCCTGCTGCGTGTTCTAGTGGATAAGCGCAGAAATTTTGACAGGTTAAGCCTATATTCCAGAGCTTGTGTAGGGCGGACTCGCGCAGCGTGTCCGCCGCCATGTGCAGCAGGCCACCGCCCTTCGGCGGACAGCCTCACGGCAGTCCGCCCTACC
>CAIMUS010000079.1 GCA_903844665.1 uncultured Pseudomonadota bacterium | reverse complement strand
TCGGCATCAACTCCACTTTTACCGAAGCAATGCTCTTGAACCCTTTGACCGAAATATAGTCGAGTTCCTGTGTAGTAACAGTCATGTCATACCTCGATCGTTGTGTGCCGATATTCCCCATCGCCCTATGTCCGCCTCCGTCACCCGCCGCTGGCCGGTGACGCATTCGTGAATCAGCGACTTGCGGTAGGTGGTGATTTGGGCTTCGATGCCGCTCGCGATGCGCTTAACCTCGATAAGCTTCGCGTCAAGGAAATCGCAAATTTTGTCCTGCTCGGTGATTGGCGGAAGAGAGATTGGGAACAGACCAACCTTCGTTTGAGCCGATCGCTTGCCCAGGTTTTCGGGACACTGCTCATTTCGCCAACCCCTCCAACATCTGCGTATCCAGCAATCGCGCGCCATGCAGCACCCGCAGAACTGACAGCCCGAGACCCGCATTATGATCTGCCGCGCTGGATAAGGATGCAGGAGTAATACGGGTCATGTTACCCGCTTCTGGGGTAATACTCCTCGGAAGATACAGCCTGCCCGGGTATCCACTTAAGTCGGGACGCTTTACAGGCTGAGCCGGTAGGGGCGGTTCGCGAACCGCCCCTACGGGGATTCCCTAGTAGCGCCGGCATTTTGCCGGCTGTTGACTGGCGTCGAATGCACTGAGGCCGGCGGGGACGCCGGCGCTCCCAGGGTCGGATTGTCCCGCCTTAAGTTGGTAGCCGCCTGCCCTGAGCAGAAATGTGAATTTTTCACATTTTTTCAGCCAGGTAAGTCGGGCACAGGACGTGCCCGATATGCACCGGTATAGTTCAGCTAATTGAGAACCGGACCTACGCAGTGATATCCCTGGGAGCGCCACACCCCAGTGCGGCCCCAAATGCCGCACTGGGGTGCGGCGCTCCCAAGGCGTCAGTGGCAACGAATGTCTGGATAACAATTAGCGAGACTATAACCGTTCACCGGCGCCCGGTTACACCTGTAGGAGCGAGCTTGCTCGCGATTCATTCGGATGGCGCCCAAGGTGGAGACTTCACCGCTCGCCGTGGGATTCGCGAGCAAGCTCGCTCCTACAGGGCATTTTTTCGGCGTTGAGCACGTATGATCCCCTCCAAACTGATTCTGGTGAACGGTTACTAAAAAAGAGAGGATAGAGCAATATCGGTGAAGGCGCTTGTGAGAATCGGGGAAAAGTATCAAATCTCCACCGGCAACGCCGGCACTTTCTCCAGCTTCCAGATCTCGGCGTTATACGCCTCGATGGTGCGATCGGTGGAGAATCGCCCGCTGCGGGCCGTGTTGACGATGCTCATCCGGGTCCACCGTTCCCGGTCCTGATACGCCTCGGCGGCGCGCCGCTGGGCGTCGATATAGCTGCGCAAATCCGCCAGGGTCAGCCAGGGATCGTGCGGACTGTTCAGCGATTCGATAATCGGATCGAAAATACCCGGCTCGAACTGGTTGAAATGTCCGCTTTGCAGCAGCCACATCACCCGCCTGATCTCCTCGTCGGCGGCAACGATGCCGCCGGGATAATATTCCTTACGGTGGGCTTCGATTTCCCTGGCGTCCAGCCCGAACAGAAAGAAATTCTCCTCGCCCACTTCTTCGAGAATCTCGATATTGGCGCCATCCAGCGTGCCGATGGTGACGGCGCCGTTCATCATGAACTTCATATTGCCCGTACCCGAGGCTTCCTTGCCGGCGGTGGAAATCTGCTCGGAGAGATCGGTGCCGGGGCAGATGGTCTCCATCAGGGTGACGCCGTAGTTGGGTAGAAAGGCGACTCTGAGCAACCCGGCGGTATCGGTGTCCTGATCGATGGTGGTGGCGACATTATTGATCAGCTTGATAATCAGCTTGGCCATGGCATAGCCGGGCGCCGCCTTGCCACCGAGCAGCACGCACCGCGGTGTCCAGTTGCCGATATCACCGTGCTTGATCCGGTCGTAGAGATGGATCACATGGAGCACGTTCAACAACTGACGCTTGTATTCGTGGATGCGTTTGACCTGGACATCGAACAGGGCTGCCGGATCGAAAGTCAACCCGCATTTAGTCTGCACCAGGGTCGCCAAATGCACCTTGTTGGCCTGTTTGACCTCACGCCAGCGGTTACGGAATTCCTCATCGTCGGCCTGCGACGCCAGTTGCCGCAGTTGCGTCAGATCGGTAATCCAGCCCTCGCCGATGGTGGTGCCGATCAACTGGGTCAGCCCTGGATTGCAGCCGGCCAGCCAGCGCCGCTGGGTGACCCCGTTGGTCTTGTTATTGAACTTGTGCGGCCAGAGTTTATAGAAATCGCGGAACAGATCCTGCTGCAGCAGCTTGGAGTGCAACTCGGCGACGCCGTTGACGGAAAAGCTGCCGACGATGGCGAGATAGGCCATGCGGATCATCGGTTCGTCGCTTTCCTCGATGATGGACATGCGCCGCAGCCGCCCGTTATCGCCCGGCCAGCGGCGCGCCACTTCGACCAGAAAGTGGGCGTTGATCTCGTAGATAATATCCAGCAGCCGGGGCAGCAACTCGCGGAACAGGCGTACCGGCCAGCGCTCCAGGGCTTCCGGCAGCAGCGTGTGATTGGTATAGGCCAGGGTGCCGGTGGTGATGGCCCAGGCTTCATCCCAGCCCAGGCCGTGCTCGTCCAGCAACAGGCGCATCAACTCCGGCACCGCACAGGCCGGATGGGTGTCGTTCAACTGGAAACAGTTTTTCCCGGCGAACTGACTGAAATCCCCGCCGTGGTAGCGCATCCAGCGGCCGATGACATCCTGCAGGCTGGCCGAAGCCAGGAAATACTGCTGGCGCAGGCGCAAAGCCTTGCCGTTTTCGCTGGCGTCATTGGGATACAGCACCATGGTGATATGCTCGGCGGCATTCTTGGCGGCGACGGCCTCGGGATAGCTGCCGGCGTTGAATTCGCCCAGGTTGAATTCGTCGGTGGCGGCGGCCTTCCATAAGCGCAGGGTGTTGACCGTACCATTACGGTAACCGGGGACAGGGACATCATAAGGCACCGCCAGCACATCCTGAGTGCCCGTCCAACGGACCCGCAACTGCCCCTTGGGCGTATTGTAAAACTCGCTGTGGCCGCCGAAACGCACATGGCGGGTCAATTCGGGTCGCTCCAATTCCCAGGGGTTGCCGTCCCGCAGCCAGTGATCGGGTTCTTCCAACTGCTGGCCGTTACTGATCTCCTGCCGGAACATACCGTATTCGTAACGAATGCCGTAACCCATCACCGGCAACTGCAAGGTCGCGCAGCTATCCAGGAAACAGGCCGCCAGCCGCCCCAGACCGCCGTTACCGAGACCGGCGTCATGCTCGCTGTCGAGGATATCTTCCAGATGCAGGCCGAGGTAGCGCACCGCCCGGGTGACCGCATCGCTGACACCCAGATTGAGCATGGCGTTGCTGAGGGCGCGTCCCATCAAAAACTCCATCGACAGGTAATAGGCCCGCTTGCAACCGCTTTTTTCATAAGCATAGCGGGTATTCTTCCAGCGCTCGATCAGGCGGTCGCGCAGGGTGAGCGCCAGCGCCTCATAAGGATAATTGGCCGACAGATAGTGCTTGTCACGTCCCAGGGTGTGGTTGAAGTAGCGCCGGAAATCGGCGGCGATGCTGACGGTGTCCATTCCCAGAGCGGGCAGCTCGGTCAACCAGGGACTGGGAGCGCTATCGCGCAGTAAATTTTTAGGCATGTATTCTTTCCGAAGGTAACACTACAGGACCGCTGCGACACGGTAAGCCGAAGCCGGCGGTCCGGTCCGTTGATTGAAGGTTTTGCAATCGATGGCTGCTTCAGCGGGGCCATGCCGGAGCCAGCGGATCGTCATGGGTTGCGATTATAAGAATATCCAGCATTTTTGCCAGCACCACCCCATGGCTTATTCCCGGCGGCGATCGCCTGTCTGCTGGGGAATCCGGCGGAAACGGGCGCTGTTTTCGCCTTTCCCCCGCTGACTACTGCTGACCGAGCGCTTTCCGTATCGGCGCCACCGTATGTTCCTCCGTCTGGGGTTCGACCTGGCGCGCCAGCAAAGTATAGGCCGTAGGCACCACGAACAGAGTCAACAAGGTGCCCAACAGCAGGCCGCCGACGATTACCCAACCGATCTGCTGCCGGCTTTCGGCGCCGGCGCCATGGGCCAGCGCCAACGGAACCGCGCCCAGCACGGTGGCGGCGGTGGTCATCAGGATAGGTCTAAGGCGCAGGGTGGCCGCTTCCAGCACCGCGGTACGCAAGGCCTGGCCCTGTTCCTGGAGCTGGTTGGCGAACTCCACGATCAGAATGCCGTTCTTGGTGATCAACCCGATCAGCATCACCAGCCCGATCTGGCTGTACACGTTCAGCGTGCCCCCCGCCAGCTTCAACGCCAGCAGCGCGCCGGTGATGGCCAGCGGCACGGTAAGCATGATGACGAACGGTGAGATAAAACTCTCGAACTGGGCCGCCAGCACCAGATAGATAAAGGCCAGCGCCAGCAGGAAGGTCACGTACAGAGTGGCGCCGGATTCTCTGAATTCCAGCGATTGGCCATAAAGCTCGGTCTGGGCGCCCGCTCCAAGCGCCTCCGTGGCCGCCCGATCGAGATAATTCAGGGCGTCGCCCAAGGCATAATCCGGCGCGATATTGGCCGAGACAATGGCCGCCCGCAGCCGGTTGAAATGATTCAGTTCCTTGGGGGCTACGGTCTCCCGTATATCGACCAGATTGGAAAGCTGCACCAGTTTGCCGCCCTGACCGCGCACGAAGATGGCGGTGAGATCGGTGGGCAAAACCCGGTCCTTGGGCGCCAGTTGCACCATGACATCGTATTGTTCGCCCTCGCGTTTGAAGCGGGTGACCTGGCGGCTGCCCAGCAGGGTTTCCAGGGTGCGCCCGATTTCGTCCACCTGGACGCCCACGGCGGCGATCTTGTCACGCTTCAGGGCCACGGATAACTGCGGTTTGTTCAACCGCAGGTCGGTATCCAGATTGGCCAGACCCGGAAATTCCCTGGCCCTGGCCAGCAGCCTGTCGACTTTATCCTGCAACTCCGGATAGGAATTGGCCTGCACCACGAACTGCACCGGCGGGTCCCGGAAGCTCTGCCCCAACGAGGGGGGATTGATGGCGAAAGCCAATATGCCGGGCAGGCCGAACAGCTTGGGCGCCAGTTCGGCGGCGATCTGCTGCTGGCTGCGCCGGCGGCTGTCCCAGTCTTTCAGCCGCACGAAAAACAGGGCGCTGGTCACCGGATTGGGGCGCTCCAGTCCCGGCGCCACCACCGAGAAATAGGTATCGATCTCCGGAATTTCCTTCAGAAATTTCTCGATCTCGCGGGAGTAGCCATCGGTGTATTCCAACGTCGAGCCTTCCGGCGCGACCAGGATGCCGAGGATAAAACCGCGATCCTCCAGCGGGGCCAGTTCGGATTTCAGGTTCCGAAACAGCAAGCCGGCGGCGCCAGCAGCGAGGATAAACGACACCACCACCAGCCAGCGGTGTCCGAGGGTGAAGTCCAGCAGCCGGTGATAGCCCCGGTTCATCCCCTCGAAGAACCGCTCGGTGCGGGTATAGAAGAAACCCTGCTCATGGCGCAGCAACTTGGAGCACATCATCGGGGTGAGCGTCAAGGCAACGAAACCCGAGACCAGCACGGCGGCTGCCACCGTCAGGGCGAATTCGGTGAACAGCTTGCCGGTCTTGCCGGTCATGAACGCCAACGGGGTGAACACGGCGGCCAGGGTGATGGTCATCGCCACCACGGCGAAGGCGATTTCCCTGGAGCCTTGCAACGCCGCCTGGAACGGCGTCATTCCCTGCTCGATATGGCGGTGGATGTTTTCCAGCACCACGATGGCGTCGTCCACCACCAGACCGATGGCCAGCACCAGCCCCAGCAGGGTCAGGATATTGATGGAAAAACCGAAGGCGTAGAGAAAGATAAACGCGCCGATCAGCGATACCGGAATGGTGACGAAGGGAATCAGGGTGGCTCGGCCGGAGCGTAAAAACAGGAAAATGACCCCTATCACCAGGATCAGCGCCTCCAGCATGGTCCGATAGACGGCTTCAATCGCTTTTTCGATAAAGACCGAGCCGTCGAAGGCGATTTGCAGTTGCATGCCCGCCGGCAGATCGGCCCGGATCTTGGGAATCATCGCCTTGACTTCCTGGGCCACGCTCAAGGTGTTGGCGGTGGATTGCTTGACCACCCCCAGGCCCACCGCCGACTCGCCGTTGACGCGCACGGCGTTGCGGTCGTCCTCGGCGCCGATCTCGGCATGACCGACATCCTGCAGGCGGATCGGATAACCCTTGCTTTGCCGGATGATCAACTCGTTGAATTGCGCCGGAGTCTGCAAATCCGACACGGTCAGCACCGAGAATTCCCGTTGCTGGTTCTCGATGCGGCCGGAAGGGATATCGACATTCTGGCTGCGCAACGCGGTTTCCACATCCTGCGGAGTCAGGCCGTAAGCCGCCAGGCGATCCCGGTCCAGCCACAGCCGCATCGCATAGCGGCGTTCGCCGCCGACAATGACATTGGCCACGCCGGGCAGAGTTTGCAGCCGGTCCACCACATAGCGGTCGGCATAATCGCTGATCGCCAGGGCATCGTGGCGATCGCTGTAAAAGGCCAGCCAGATGATCGCCTGGGCGTCCGCCTCCA
The DNA here is from genome assembly GCA_903844665.1 of uncultured Pseudomonadota bacterium. GTDB lineage: Bacteria > Pseudomonadota > Gammaproteobacteria > Competibacterales > Competibacteraceae > CAIMUS01. Next base: position 4,864 of record CAIMUS010000079.1, on the reverse strand, counting down.
CTTTGGAGACCACCGGTTCCTTGGCGTCTTCCGGCAACAGGCCGCGCACCCGCGCCACCCGGTCGCGCACATCGTTGGCGGCGGCGTCCACATTCCGCTCCAGCATCAGTTCCACGGTAATCTGGCTGACCTCTTCCCGGCTCACCGATTTGATAGTCTTGATCCCTTCGATCCCGGCCAGCGAGTCCTCCAGGGGTTTGGTGACCTGGCTTTCGATGATTTCGGCGCTGGCGCCGGGATAGACCGTGCGCACCGAGACCACCGGCGCATCGACGTTGGGATATTCGCGCACTGTCAGGCGCTCGTAAGTCATCGAGCCGATCAACAGGATCGCCAGGCTCAGCACGGTAGCCAGCACCGGCCGCCTGACACACAGTTCGGGTAAAAACATGATTTATTTCTCTGCCTTGGCCGGCGCTGCCGGCGGCAGCACCTGCACCGGCATGCCGTCGCGCAGCTTGATCTGGCCGTCGGTCACGACCAGATCTTTAGGGTTGAGGCCGGCGGTGACTTCGACCTGCCCGGGGCGACGCTGGCCGAGCGTCACCGGGGTGAGCACCGCTTTGTTGTCCACCACCCGGAAGACGAAGGCTTTCTGGCCCTGGGGCACTATCGCCTGTTCCGGCACCAACAGGGCTCTGTCGCGCTTTTCCAGGATGAGGGCGACCCGGGCGAACATGCCGGCGCGCAGCAGGTTATCCGGATTGGGCGCCCGCGCCCGCAGCCGGATGGTGCGGGTTTCCTCGTCGATGCCGGAATCGATGGCATAGACGGTGCCGGGGAAGGTACGGCCGGGATAGGCATCGACACCGATAGTCAGCGGTTGCCCGACCTTGATTTTGGACAGATAGATTTCCGGCACCTGGAAATCCAGTTTGACCGTACCGATGCTGCCCAGGGTGGTCAGATCCTCGCCGGGCGAGACATAAGCGCCGGGGCTGACCTGGCGCAGGCCGACCACACCGCTAAAGGGCGCGCGAATCACGGTCTTGTCCAGCCGTACCTGATCCTTACTCTGGCCGGCGCGGGCGGCGTCCAGCCTGGCCTGGGCTTCGTCCAGGTTTTGCCGGCTGGTGAGCTGCCGGGAGTACAGGGTCTGGGCGCGCTCGAAGTTCAGTTGCTCCAGGCGCGACTGGGCGGCGCTGCCATCCAGTTGCGCCTTGTATTCGGCGGGATCCAGCGTAAACAGAGGATCGTTCTTGTTGACCAGTTGGCCTTCCTGAAAATGGATGGTTTGCACCCGGCCGGCGATTTCGGGCCGCACGATGATCGCCTCGTCGGCGTGCACCGTGCCCAGGGCTGTGATTTCGGTGGTGACCGTGTCCTGGATGACCGGCGTCGCCTTGACGGGCAGCGCCATGGGGCCCGACTGCGCCAGCGTAGCGGCGCCAGGCAATACGAGAGCGGCGAGCAGAGCCGCCATGATAGAACGCATCGAAATTTCCCAGGCTATTGACGACAAGGCTTACAACACGAGTAACCGTTCAGACCCCTCTCCCCGACCCTCCCCCACAAGGGGGGAGGGAATTATTGCAAAACAGATACTTAGCCTATTCCCCCTCCCCTTGTGGGAGGGGGTTAGGGGGAGGGGTGTGAACGCTTACCAACACGAGGGCGCCGATGATAGCACGACTTCCCCGTAGGTCGGGTTAGACGCGCCCCCCTACTATTCCTGCCGATAGCAGGGTCGTTATGGGCGCGTCGTAACCCGACAGGGAGGCTGCACAGCATGACCAATTACAACACGAGAGCGCCGATGATAGCGCAGAACAAGGCGGGTAACAGATTGCCCACGGGAACATGACCGAGTTCCAGCAGGTTGATGCCGATGCCCAGGATCAGGATACCACCGGTGGTGTCGACCGCGTTCAGCACCGCCGGTTCGGACAGAAACAGCAGTTGCGCGGCCAGCAGGGTGATGCCGCCCTGAACCAGCAATACGGACAGGGCTGAAAACAGTACGCCCACCCCTAAGGAAGACGCCAGCGCGATGGAGGCCACGCCGTCCAGCAGCGCCTTGAGAAACAGAATACTGTGATCGCCCACGGCGCCGTCGCGGATGGAGCCGACCAGGGTCATGGCGCCGGTGAGATAGAGCAGGGTGGCGGTCACGAAGCCCTCGGTGAAGTTACCGGCGCCGATCCGGAGGCGCTGCTTGAGCCAGTCACCCAGCCGGTTCAAACGCTGTTCGATATCCAGTAGCTCGCCGAGAATACCGCCCAATAGCAAGCAGCCGATGGCCGTGAGCAAGCCTTGCCGGTCGGCCAGGGCCATATTCAGACCGATGACCACAGTCGCCAGTCCCAGACTCTTCATCAGGGTGACCTTCAGGCGGGCCGGCAGACGGGGACCGATGGTCAGGCCGATGCTGCTGCCGACGATGACGGTGGCGGTGTTGACGAGAGTGCCGAGCAAGGGGGGTCTTCAAGTTGAGGGGATGGCTTATTGTAGCCCTGTTCGCGGCGCTGAGAGCGGCAACGTGTCGCCGCGCCTCGGATTCACAGTCGAAACTCCGGCGGCGCATAGTAGAATGATGACAGCGGACACCGCGCGTGGAAGGAGTAAGCCTTATGTCTGTCAACACCCAGCCCATTGCATTTGCCGATGTGCCGGTGGTAGCACTGCCGCCGGTGCCGGTCTGGCGTTTAAGCGTCGAGCAATATCATCACATGATTCGCTTCGGCATCCTGACGGATGACGATCCAGTGGAATTGCTGGAAGGCTGGTTAATCACGAAAATGCCGAAAAATCCGCCCCATCGCCTAAGTACCCAACTGACCCGCGAGGCTATCGCCCACCTGCTGCCGTCAGGCTGGTATGCGGATGCCCAAGAGCCGATTACCACCGAAGACAGTGAGCCGGAACCGGATGTGGTGGTGGTAAGGGGAGAACGCCGCGCTTATCACGACCATCACCCGCGTGAGTACGATGTAACCTTGGTGGTCGAGGTTGCCGATACCACGCTACCGCGGGATCGCGCGCTGAAGAAACGCCTCTATGCCCGCGCCGGCATCCCCACGTACTGGATCATCAACCTGGCCAACAGTCAGCTTGAGGTGTATACCGAACCGACTGGCGCCGCAGAGCAGGCCGATTATCGGCAACGGCAAGACTACGGCGCGGCGGACACGGCGCCGCTCGTGCTCGATGGGGTGGAAAGCGGCCGCATTGCGGTGCGGGATTTGCTGCCTTGACGGCCTGTCGTTTTAACCACCCATTTCGACCAGACACACTTGAGGTGCTTATGAAATGGCAAGAAGTCTGTGAACATCCCTCCTTGCGAAATCTGCCGTTCAAGATCGAAACCGATGAGCATGGTGATTTGATCATGAGTCCGGCCAAGATCCGCCATGGCTTTCTACAAGGTCGTATCGGCACGCTGCTGGCACAGCTTCGTAATGACGGCGAGGTGATTCAGGAATGCGCCATTGCAACCATCAAGGGCACCAAAGTTGCGGATGTGGCCTGGGTCACTCGTTCCCGCTTTGCCGAGATTGTGGATGATTACGATGCGCATATCGCGCCCGAGATCTGCGTGGAAGTCCTTTCGCGCACCAATACCGGTGATGAGATCGATACCAAAAAGGCGCTTTATTTCGAGCGCGGCGCGGCGGAGGTTTGGGTCTGCGATCAGCAGGGACGGTTGCGGTTCTTCGACCGCCAGGGTGAGCAGGACACTTCGGTGTTATTTCCTGCGATACCTAAAGCTGTCGGGGGGACTGAGCATTTATAGGGTACCTAATTGGAGCTATTTACCCGGTTTTCATTCGGTGCAATACGCTGATGCTATTGCACCCTACACAAGTTGCCACATTAGAAGTTTTTAATGTATATGTTTGATCAGATTTATAAGTTTTTAGGTCAAGTGATCGTATATGGTGGCGGGGCGGCTGCTTTTGCATACCTTATTTTCCAATATTTGGGAAAGAGCTGGATCGAGAACAAATTCAAGCAAAAACTCGAACAATATAAGCATGAGCAAGCACTGGAAATTCAGAGACTGAAAATAGAAATTGATTCAGTCTTAAGCGGTACCCTGAAGCTTCAGGAAAAGGAATTTGAAACCTTGCCTGAAGCATGGCGTTTGCTTGATGAAGCCTACGGGCGAGTCGCAAGTCTTGTCTCACATTTGCAACAATACCCTGATCTAGATCAAATGTCGGTCCCCCAAATAGAAGAATTTCTGTCAAGATCGGAGCTATTAGAATTCCAAAAGGAAGACATCCGCCAAGCGGATGGGAAATTAAACAAGTACCAAGAAATTATCTTTTGGCATCGACTTGCCACCGCCCAAAAGGCGTGCTCCAACTTGGAGAATTATATTGTGCGATATGGGATATTCTTCCCAGAAGAGTTAAAAGAACAGTTTTCAAAGGTCATCGGTGAATTGTGGTCTACTTTAATTTCCAAAGAGATTGGAGAAAAGGTTAACGACGTTAAGATGCAGAACGAGGCGCTGACGGAGGTCAAAGAGCATATAGAGCCGTTACGCAAGTCGATAGAAAATAATATTCATGCTCGGCTGCGTGCACATGGAGTTACTAAGTAGAGTAGTCCGTAGTCCGTAGTCCGTAGGTTGGGGTGAGGAACGAACCCCAACCTTATATCTTGATTCTGATCTTACTATCATGAGACGGAATCCCCGACTGATCATCGGGCCGGAGACCGGGCAAGACGTCCCCAACCTGAGGCCCCTGAGCCTGTTACGTAGATCGTCGCCCGGGGCTACCAACTTAAGGCGGGACAATCCGACCCTGGGAGCGCCGGCATCTTCGCCGGCCTCAGGGCATCGACGCCAGTCAACAGCCGGCAAAATGCCGGCGCTCCCAGGGAATCCCCGTAGGGGCGGTTCGCGAACCGCCCC
>CAIMUS010000078.1 GCA_903844665.1 uncultured Pseudomonadota bacterium | reverse complement strand
CAGAAATTTTGACAGGTTAAGCCTATATTCCAGAGCTTGTGTAGGGCGGACTCGCGCAGCGTGTCCGCCGCCATGTGCAGCAGGCCACCGCCCTTCGGCGGACAGCCTCACGGCAGTCCGCCCTACCTACTCAATAACCTGAACCTGTCAAAACTTTTGCGGCAGCCCACTCGGCCTCCAGTCGCTTGATGAGGGTCTTACTATCCATGCGGACAATTATACCCACCGATAACCACCAATCAACACCACGTGTTCCCGGCGGGTTTTTTAGGTGCGGCCGGCAAGCCGTGTCTGTCGGGCACAGGACGTGCCCGACAGACATCGCTAAGTATGCAACTCGAGGATATCGCCGTCGGCGACGGCATAATCGCGCCCGACCTGCTGGCCGTTAAACTGCGCGTTCCACAGCCGGGCATATTTGAGTGCCTGGGCGATGTCTCTATGAACCAGCAGAGCTACATCATAAACGGTCTGGCCGTGACGGACCGTAAAGGGCCGCTCCCTGTCCGGGGGCTTGCCGGGAATCTTGGTGTAAACCCGAGCGATGCCGAGGTGCCGAAACAGCCATGGACCAAGTCGATCCAGCCCCTCGCCGGTAACGATGGACACGGCGATAGCGGGATAAGTCAGCCCGGTGAGTTCCCGGAAGACCTGTAGCTCGTCGTCAAGATGGGGTATCTGATCGGCCTTGTTGGCGAGCAGCAGGGTTGGCAGACGGATCGCGAAGGGATCTTCCAGTTCCTCAGCGGTGGCGGCGGGAGCTTTCGTCCCCCAACGATCCGTCAGGGTCACCTGCTTTTCGGCCAGCAGTTGCAGTACGGCCATGACCTGATCCAGGCAATCCGGCTGACCCAGATCGACGACCAGCAGGCAGGCGTCCGCGGGTTGCAGCGCATTGGCCAGCCATGCAATAGGATGCTCGGGGGAAACCGGCGGCAGATCGATCAATTGAAAATGGATATCCTGATAGGGGAGCATCCCCGCCTGGGGAAATTGAGTGGTGAAAGGCCAGGCGCTGGCCAGGGCATTGGAGCCGGTCAGGCGCGCATGCAGTGAGGATTTACCGGTGTTGGGTGGGCCGATGAGCGCGATCTGGGCGGCCCCTTCCGGGCGGATCATGGTGGCCGGACCGCCCCGGGCTCCACCCTTTTTGGGACCGGCCAGTTCTTCGGTGAGCTGCTTGATCCGCGACTTGATATCGGCTTGCAGATGGTCGGTTCCCTTATGCTTCGGCATCGTCCGCAGCATTTCGCGCAGGCATTCCAGCCGTTCCTTGGGGTCGCGCGCTTGTCTGAACGCGGCTTCCGCGGCTTTGTATTCCGGGGTCAGATTGGCGGGCATGGCAGAGGTCTATCGCAGTTGTGGCGTGCAGATATTAAAGTAACGCGCCTTTGCCCCTGGTGGAAGAGCGGGGCGCTATCAAAGGATCAAAGGGGCCAGGCTCACATTATTCTTGAGATTTAAAATGTTATACGGCCAGCAAAGGCTAGCAAAATCAAATACTTCTTGTCAAGAATAGCAAATTGTGGTAGATATGCGGAAGCTATCTAGTGTCTGACCGAAAACTACAAAACCCGGTTACCCCCTTGTAGGAGCGAGCTTGCTCGCGAAAGGGACGTGCAGCGGCAATTTGGCCGGATTCGCGAGCAAGCTCGCTCCTACAGGGTGCTAAACAGAGGTTTTCGGTCAGACACTATCTAATCATTTGTTAGACGGCGGAACCCAAAAATGACCGACTGGGAAGCACTTTCAAATGTAGCCGCCGAATTCAGGCGGCACTTCGATCAGTATTACTTGGGGGTCATTCCACGACTGCTAAATGAAGAAGGGAAGTTTCTAGCCTTTGTGTCAATGCTCACGGCTATTGAGTCGCTGGCGGGTGCATATGCACCGAACAATGGGACTGGTGATCGATTTAGAGATTTCATTTCTCAATACTTTCCAAATCTATACAAGCCTTTCGTCGCGCAGTTGTGGCAGTTTCGCAACCGGATGATTCATTCGTTTAACCCGAGCCCGTTCCTTATTGTCTGCCATAGCTCTCGTATGCATCTCGGCATGGCAAGCGGCATACCTATGCTAAATGCAGAGGATTTCTATGCTGACACCTTATCTGCGTCGCGGGGGTACTTCATTGATTTGTATTCCGAGCCAATGTTACAAAGAAACTTTGAGAAGCGAATAGCCGAAAGCGAAGGTGGGCATATCCACTCAGCCCAGATTGTAGAAGCGGTGGTGCCAAATGTTCCCGCCGTCTAACAAGCCAATCGAGCGGGCGCTTCCGCGCTGCGCGCTCCAGCGCCGATCATCGGCCCGTTAGGCCTCTGCAGGCTGGAGAATGGAGAACATGAGCGTAAGAGACGATATCCGTGCCCTTGCGGACGAGTACACCCGACAGCTCAAAGAGAAGATCGACGAGCGCGTTGAGGACATGGACGAGGACGATAAGTCTCATTTCCTCATCTACCAGGTGCTCGGTGTATCTGACGAGGAAGGGCGCCTTATCGATGTGTACCAAAACAAGGGGCGGTTCCTCTACCGATCCGCAGGATCGTTCCTTGAAAACGTCGCTAAGCTCTGCTTCAAGTCGGCCTATCCTGAGTCCGGGGCGCTTCGCATCGAAAACACGCAAGGCCGCCGACCGCGGACCTTCGAAATCGACTGCTTGGTTGGCTCTGATGCACTCGAAATCAAGTGGCGCGACGCGACTACTGATGGTGATCACATCACCAAGGAACACACGCGTATTCAGGCCATCTCCGCAGCCGGCTACACCCCTATTCGCGTCATGTTCTACTACCCGAACCGCGATCAGGCTGTGAAGATCCAGAAAACCCTCGAGACTCTCTACGCAGGGATCGGCGGCAGGTACTACTTTGGAGATGCTGCTTGGGCTTACGTCCACGAACGGACGGGCGTAGATCTGAAAGCGATTCTCGAAGAGTTGGCGGCAGAAAGAGGTGGTAACCATGCAGGTTGAGGTTCGCCACGGTGACTGCTTGGAGATCGCGCACGAACTGGCGTCGGGTTCGACCCGGTTGATATACCTGGATCCGCCGTTCCTTACCCAGAAGACCCACCGTCTCCGTACCCGCGATCGGATGCGGGAGTTCTCCTTTGATGACTTATGGAATTCGCACGAGGACTACGCGCGATTTCTCTTTCCACGACTTAGGGAGTTTCACCGCATTCTTGCCGATGACGGTTCGATCTTCTTCCACTGCGACCGTCGGGCATCTCACATTGCTCGCACCCTGCTGGATAGGACGTTCGGCCAAGACAACTTCCGGTCCGAAATCATTTGGCATTATCGGCGTTGGTCGAATTCACAGCGGATTCTTCTGCCCGCGCACCAGACGCTGTATTTCTATTCGAAGTCCGAGAAGTATGTCTTCAATCAAACATACGGCGACTACTCGCCGTCGACCAACGTCGATCAGATACTCCAGCGGCGCAGGCGCGACGAGCACGGCAAGGCGACCTACGACCGAGATGATTCCGGGGTAATCGTAACGGGCAGCCCCAAGAAAGGAGTCCCCCTATGCGACGTATGGGATATTCCCTTCCTCAATCCGAAAGCCAAGGAGAGAACTGGATATCCAACGCAGAAGCCCATTCTTCTGCTTGAGCGCATTATCAAGCTTGTGACTGGCCCTGGGGACCTGGTTGTTGACCCATTCTGCGGGAGTGGGACAACTCTAGTTGCGGCGCATCTCACTGGACGAAAAGCCATCGGCATCGACATCTCTCTGGACGCCGTCACGCTAGCCAGGGAACGGTTAGCCAATCCCGAGAAGACAGAATCGCCGCTGCTCGAAGCGGGCCGCGAGTCGTACCGAACTGTGGATGACGATGCACTCGCGCTATTGAACGGCCTGGACTGTGTTCCGGTGCAGCGCAATAACGGAATCGACGCGATTCTGGCAGAGAACTTTCAGGGGCGGCCAGTACCGGTCCGGGTTCAGCGTGACCACGAGTCAATGTCCGAGGCCGCCGGAGCTCTCGCCAAGGCCGGCCGGACCAAGTACGCAGCGTTGATGGTGCTGGTCGTTACCCATCGAGGCGGTGAACTGCCGTTGGGCGAGGCGCTACCCACTGGCGTGATTGCCGTCGATAGCCCAGCACTACAGGTTCGCGAGGCTTTGCGGTGCAGACATCACGACGTTGATCAGGTGCTGTTGCGCCAGGAGGCAGACGCCTAACAATCGGTTGCAGCGGACGGCGCTCTGCGCCGCCGCTGAATCGGAGCGTTAGGCATCATTAACCATGGACCAAACATGACTGACGAAAAGCCACCTCTCGTCCAAGCACTCGTTGACGCAATGCCCGAGTTGACCCTTGGGCAACTACACTGGATTCAGCGCGTAGTGGAGATATTTGGAGCGGAACACAGATACACCATCAACCGCTCCGACATATTCGACCAAACAATATTACGCAACTTTGGCGACGCAATACGCGTTCACCACAGCTTTTCCGCTGAGCCTTTTAGTAAGGACAAGTTCGAGTATGTACTGGTGACAGTATTAAGAGTTTCTGGCCGAAAGGCTAACTTGGCTCCCAAGGGCAATCCAGGGCATGATGTCACTGTTGATGGTGTAAAGATATCCCTTAAAACACAGGCTAATAAAGGCATCAAGGAGCAGACACTTTGGGTCAGCAAATTCATGGAACTCGGCAAGGGCCAATGGAGCGATAATCCCGCTGATATCGAAGGTCTCCGTCAGCAGTTCTTTGCACACATGAAAAATTACGACCGGATACTTTGCCTTCGTGCACTTGAGAAAGGACCTCGCTGGAAATACGAGCTAGTCGAGATTCCGAAGGAACTGTTGGCGCTTGCTCGCTCCGGGAGGCTGGAAATGAAGATAAAGAGCCGGCAATCCCCAAAGCCCGGTTACTGTTACGTCTATGCTCAAGATGGGCGAAAGCTTTTTGACCTGTACTTCGACGGCGGTACCGAGCGCAAGCTCCAGATAAAAAATTTACGGAAAGATCAATGCCGAGTGCACGCGGTCTGGGAATTCCTTATCCCTCCAGAATAAGCGATCCTTGAACTTCTGCGGTCCGCTTTTGTGCAATGTCAATGTATTCGCGATTCAGTTCGATTCCGATGCATCTACGACCTAGCTCTTTTGCCACAATTCCTGTGGTCCCGGCGCCATAGAATGGGTCAAGTATCACATCATTCGGACAACTACCCGCCATAATGCATGGCCGTACTAATGCTTTCGGAAAGACGGCGAAATGCGCTTCCGGGCAGGGCTCCGTATTAATCGACCAAACCGTACGTCGGTTCTTTAGCCCGTCGCCATTAGTAGTTTGCTGCTTAATGGCGTCTTGATCGAAGTAATAACGTTCAGATTTTGAGAAAAGAAAGAGATATTCGTGGGCAACGGTTAGCCTATCCTTTACGCTCTCCGGTTGGCAATTTGGTTTGTACCAAATGATGTCGTTTCGTAGGTACCATCCATCTCGTTGGCACTCTAGGGCAAGTAACCATGCGACACCGATGAGATCCTTTTTTTTGAATCCTTCTGGTGTAGGGGGCCTATACGACATTCCCCGCCCCTTGTTCTTATCGTCGACATCCCGCCATTTGCGACCGCCAGAGGAATACGTGTTCCCTATGTTGAGCCAGAAGGTTCCATCTGGCGTCAGTACCCTGCGTACTTCGCGGAATACATCCACCAGGGATTTTACATAGGCAGTCAGGTCAGGTTCGGCGCCAATTTGATCGGAAACGCCATAGTCGCGAACCCCCCAATATGGCGGCGAGGTAACAGCGCATTGCACGGAATTGTCCGGAATGGCGCAAATCAGTTCGCGGGTGTCACCATTCAGAACAACAACTTGATTGTTGGCGGTTGGCCACTCAAACTCTTTGCCGCAGAGATGCATGTCGGATGCAGTGTTCATGCAACGTAGTCTGACATAATCCTAACGCATACGCAATAGTTATTTGTTGGTCTTCGGAGGTCTACCGCGACTCTTTTTCCCCTTTTTTGCAAAGTCTGCGAGGTCCCGTTCCTTTATCATGTGATCTCGGCCATACTTCTCGGATGGTAGGCGCTCTTCCGCAATGTACTGCCGGACCCTGGACGGCGTCACGCCGAGATATGTCGCCGCCTCTTCGGTGGTAAAATACTTGCTCATACGCGAGGAATATACTCCATGTGGCGCGCCCTCACAAGGGCGGGATGCCCAACAAGGCGCTGTACCCGACGCCCAAACCGCGTAGCGAGATGCAATAGCAGGCGGATCAGTTGACTGGCGATACCACGCCTTTCGCTTTTTCCCAAGTCTTCGATCTCCTCGATCAAATGGTCTACGTCGATCTCCTGCCAGCGGCGTTTACGCAGCCAGCGTAGCCTGGATGGAGCTCAATACCGCTCGGCCTCCCCATGCCCCAATGCACGCCTCGCCGCTTCGGCAAGAAACCCCGACCGGCTGAAGCCGCGCGCCTTGGCGGCTTCATCGATGCGCCGGATCAGATTGCGTGGCAGGGTGATGTTGATCTTTTCGGCCTTGCCCTCGTAGCTCGACACATCTACCTCCACCACGGCCCATACCCCGCCGGCATAGTCCGGATTGGCTTGGTGTTCGGCCAATGGGCGCGGCTCGGGCAGTGGCTCTCCGTCCTCCGCCATGCCCTCGAAGTGGAGATCGATCGCCTCGTGCGCGTTCTCAAGCGCCTCGTCCAGGGTGTCCCCTGCCGAGAAGCAGCCTGGCAAATCCGGCACAGTCACGCCGTAGCGCACGCCATCATCCGTATGGAGCACAATTGGGAATCGCATGATGTTCACCTTGTTCAACGCCAGCCAGCCTGCTTTTCAATACTGCGTAGGGTGCCGGTGGGAATGTCTTTGTCGGGAT
>CAIMUS010000077.1 GCA_903844665.1 uncultured Pseudomonadota bacterium | reverse complement strand
GTGCCGCCGGCCGCCGTAGACTGGATCGCCCACCACGGGATAACGCAGGTGCGCCAGATGCACCCGAATCTGGTGGGTGCGGCCGGTTTCCAGTTTGAGCCAGAGATGGGTATGGGCGCGGAAACGCCGCAGTACCCGGTAATGAGTCACCGCCGGCTTGCCATGGGCGACCACCGCCATCCGCTTGCGGTCCACTGGATGCCGGCCGATCGGCGCCTCGATGCGACCGCCCGCCGTCATCACGCCGGTAACCACCGCCTGATATTCCCGCTCCAGGGTGCGGGCCTGGAGTTGCACAACCAGCGACGTGTGCGCGCGCAGGCTGCGAGCCACCACCAGCAGACCGGTGGTGTCCTTGTCCAGCCGATGCACCAGCCCGGCCCGGGGCAGGGCCGCCAGTTCCGGCGCGTAATGCAGCAGCGCATTCACCAGCGTGCCGTCGGGATTGCCGGCGGCGGGATGCGCCACCAGCCCCGCCGGTTTGTCGATGACCAAGAGGTCCTCATCTTCATAGCGGACAGTCAGAGGAATCGCCTGAGCCTGCGCGACGGTCTCAGGCTCCCATGGCAGTACCACCGTAACCAGTTCGCCACCCGCCACCGGTTCACGCGGGCGCACCACCCGACCATCGATTTCCACCTGGCCGGCCTTGATCCACTGTTGCAGCCGACTGCGCGAGTAGTCGGGCAATAACTCGGCCAGGGTCCGATCCAGCCGCCTGCCGGCATAAGTGGCGGGAATCCGACAGCACAGCGGTTCAGCGGCGGGCATGGCTCTTACCGGCTCGGGCACGTTATACTGCGCGATCATGTCTTAAGTGGGCAGCGGTTATGGCTGGATTTCGTCATCTGAAGTTAATACTGTTTGCCGGCCTGCTGGCCGGTTTGTTCGGTTGCGGTTTACTGCCGGAGAAAGTGGACGAGACCAAGAGTTGGTCGGTCACCAAGCTGTACAGCGAAGCCAAAGATCAGCTTGACAGCGGTAACTATAAACTGGCCGTCGAGTATCTTGAAAAGCTGCAAGCCCGCTATCCCTTCGGTCGTTACGCCCAGCAGGCGCAGCTCGATTTGATCTATGCCTACTATAAGGACAACGAACCCGACTCCGCAATCGCCGCCGCCGACCGCTTTATCAAGACCAATCCGCGCAACCCTTATGTGGATTATGCCTTTTATATGCGGGGCTTGATAAACTTCAGCCGGGAAGAGACCGCCATCAACCGTTTTTTCCCGAACGATCCTGCCAAGACCGACACCAGCGTGGTCAGGCAGTCTTACAACGATTTCGCGGAATTGGTGCGTAAGTTTCCCAACAGCCCTTACGCCGAGGACGCCCGCAAGCGGATAGTCTACCTGCACAACAGCCTGGCGACTCACGAAGTCAATGTGGCGGATTATTACCTGCGGCGGGGCGCCTATGTGGGGGCAATCAATCGCGCCGAGTATGTATTGCAGAACTATGCCAGAACGCCGGCGACGGCGACGGCTCTGGCCATCATGGTCAAAGCCTATACCAAGCTGGGTCTGCAACAACTGGCGACGGACAGCCTGCGGGTGCTCAAGCTCAACTATCCCGAGTCTCCCGATATTCCCGATCTCGATGAATTGGTCAATGGGGCGGCGTGATACCCCATCCGGGTGTTGAAACATCCGGCTACTTCAAGAGTGGTTTGGCCAGGTATCGGCAAGGTGGGCAGACAAGCTGCCCACCCTACTTACTGGTATTAAGCGAGAGACTAACCGGGAAAGAACTGCTTCATCCGCGGGCCGATTTCAGCCGGCGAGCGCACGATGGCGACGCCGGCGGCTTCCAGCGCGGCGAATTTCGCCTTGGCGGTGCCCTTGCCGCCGGTGATGATGGCGCCGGCGTGGCCCATCCGCTTGCCGGGGGGCGCCGTGACGCCGGCGATGTAGGCGACCACCGGCTTGCTGACATTGGCCTGGATAAACTCGGCGGCTTCTTCCTCGGCGCTGCCGCCGATTTCGCCTACCATCACGATGCCCTTGGTCTGGGAATCGGCCTGGAACATAGCCAGGCAGTCGATAAAGCTCAAACCGTGAATGGGGTCGCCGCCGATGCCGACGCAGGTGCTCTGCCCCAGGGCGATCTGGGTGGTCTGATGCACCGCCTCGTAGGTCAGGGTGCCGGAACGGGACACGATGCCGATGCAGCCGGGCTGATGGATATGGCCGGGCATGATGCCGATCTTGCATTCGCCCGGCGTGATCACGCCGGGGCAGTTGGGACCGATCAGCTTGATATCGCTGCCTTGCAGCGCGGCCTTGACCTTCAGCATGTCCATCACCGGGATGCCTTCGGTGATGCAGACAATCACGTTAATGCCGGCGTCCGCCGCTTCCAGAATGGAATCGGCGGCGAACGGCGCCGGAACATAGATCATGGTGGCGTCGGCGCCGGTCGCGGCCACCGCGTCGTGGCAGGTGTTGAAAACCGGCCGCCCGAGATGGGAGTCACCGCCGCGGCCCGGCGTTACCCCGCCGACCAGATTGGTGCCGTAAGCGATGGCCTGTTCGGAGTGGAAGGTGCCCTGTTTACCGGTGAAACCCTGACAGATCACCTTGGTGTTCTTGTTGACCAGAATGCTCATGGATCGCGTTATCCCCTGTTTATTGGCTAGCTGCGCTCAGCGGGCGGCCGCTACCGCCTGCTGGGCGGCTTCGGTCAGATCGTCGACGGCGATGATGCGCATGCCGGAATCGGCCAGCATCTTGCGTCCCGCCTCCACGTTGGTGCCTTGCAGGCGCGCCACGACGGGAATGGACAGGCCGACTTCCTTGACCGCCTGGATAATGCCGTCGGCGATGACGTCACAGCGGACGATGCCACCGAAGATATTGACCAGGATCGCTTTGACGTTCGCGCTGGAAGTGATCAGCTTGAACGCCCGGGCGACCCGTTCCGCGGTGGCGGTGCCGCCCACATCCAGGAAGTTGGCCGGAGAGCCGCCGTGCAACTGCACCATGTCCATGGTGGCCATGGCCAGACCCGCGCCGTTCACCATGCAACCGATGTTGCCATCCAGCGCCACGTAGTTAAGGCCGTGCTCGTGGGCGATGTTCTCGCGCTCGTCCTCCTGGGTCGGATCGCGCATTTCCGCCAGATCCTTATGCCGGTACAGGGCGTTGTCGTCCAGATTGACCTTGCCGTCCAGCGCCAGCACCTTGCCGTCGCCGGTGACCACCAGCGGGTTGATTTCCACCAGGCTGGCGTCCTTGGCGACGAACATGTTGTACAAGCCCGTCATGACCTTGACCAGATTGTTGATTTCATCCTTGCCAAGGCCCATGGCGAAGCCGAGTTGCCGGCATTGGTAGGGTTGCAGGCCGGTGACCGGATCTACCGCCACGGTGAGGATTTTCTCCGGGGTCTTCTCGGCCACTTCCTCGATGTCCATGCCGCCCTCGGAAGATCCCATGAAGACGATCCGCTTGTTGCTGCGGTCGACCAGTACGCTCAAGTAAAGCTCTTTGACGATATTCAGGCCTTCCTCGATGAGCAAGGCATGAATGGGAAGACCCTCGGGGCCGGTTTGAATGGTTGTGAGCGTGGACCCCAGCAGTTGTCCGGCGAATTCTTCCACTTGACTCATGCTGCGGGCCAGCTTGACGCCACCCGCCTTACCGCGTCCGCCGGCATGGACCTGGGCTTTGACTACCCAGACCGAACCTCCCAGTTCTTTGGCGGCGTCAAGGGCTTCTTGTTCGGAAGTGGCTTTGAGGCCACGGGGCACTGCCATGCCGTATGCGCGGAACAGTTCTTTTGCCTGATATTCATGTAAGTTCATGCGTTTTCCGCCCCCTGTCGTACAGTAGAAAATGCTATTTTAGCAAAACTGCCGGCAAAAACCCTGCTTTTTCCAGCCGGTAAGCGGGGTAGGATAGCCAAGCCACAACGCTTTCCATGTAGAATAACGCTGGTTATCGTCCCACTGTGCGGATGACGTGGATTTCTTGGTGACTTCTGTTCGGAGGAACACCGACTTGCCGGCGGCAGCGGCCGGGCTTGAGCGCTATTCATTTTAGGGATCGATTCTCGCGGCCATGACCCCTGATATCAACAACCTGTTAACGGATATCACCAGCAGCAACATTTTGGATCGGCGTTATCAGTGGACCGTGTTCCGGGCGTTCAATGTGTATCGCCTGATACTGGCGCTACTGCTGATAGGATTGCTGCTCCTGGATGAACACAGCCGTTTTTTCGGCAGGGCCAATTCCCTGTTATTTCTGGGTACGACGACAGCTTACATCGCTCTGGTGGTGCTGGCGCTGGTCGGGAGTTACCGGCGCCGTCCGCTGTTGCGGGTGCAGGCTCAGTTCCAGACTATCGTCGACCTGTTCGCCTTATGCCTGTTGATGCATGCTTCCGGCGGTATCGGCAGCAACTTGAGCATTCTGATGGTGACCGCCGTGGCCGCCAGCGGAATTCTGTTGCCGCTATACTCGGCCCTGGCGACGGCGAGTCTGGCCTTTTTTATCCTGTTGGGATACACGTTTTATACGATCGCCGCCGACTTTGCGGCCACCGGCGGCGGCCCGTTGTGGAGCGGCCGGTTCCTGGTTTACTTGCAGAGTTACAACATGGAATGGGATCGCCTGGGCATTCTGGGCGCCTCCTGTTTTATCGCCGCCCTGCTGACCTACACTCTGGCGGAGCGCAGCCGCCGCACCGAGGCCTTGGCCCGCCAGCGCTCGCAGCAACTGCTGGAAATGGCGCAGCTCAATCAGGCGATCGTGCAACAGTTGCAATCGGGTATTATCGTGGTGGACCGGTCGGCCCGGATAAAACTGATGAACGATACGGCCCATCGCCTGCTGGATCATCCCGAGTCCGCCGAAGGTGTGGCGTTGGAGGCGCTCTCTCTGCCGTTGCGGCAAAGGTTGAACCAATGGTTGAGCACCGGGGCGCACTCCGCCAGGCCATTCCGGCAGGTGGGCCATCTGCCGGAGTTGACCGTCAGTTTCAATGAGTTCGGCGACAGGCGGTCGAAGGATACCCTGATCGCCCTGGAGGATTCCAGCCTGGTGGCGCAGCGGCTGCAACAACTCAAGCTGGCGGCCCTGGGGCGGATGACGGCCAGCATCGCTCATGAAATCCGCAACCCCCTGTCCTCGATCGGTCATGCCGCCCAATTGCTGCAGGAATCACCTACGGTCAATCCGGGCGACCGCCGCCTGGGACAGATCGTTCACGACAACGCCAGGCGGGCCAATAAAATCATCACCACGGTCCTGGAACTGTCGCGGCGGGAAGGGGCCAAGCCCGAGAACCTTGCCTTGCGACCCTGGCTGGAGGAATTTCAGCGGGATTTTCTAAGCGGCCATAGTCAATACCAGCCGGAGATGGATCTCGTGGTCGATCCGCCCGATTTGCTGATCTGCTTCGATCCCTTGCACCTGCATCAGGTGCTTTGGAACCTCTGCAACAATGCCTGTGTCCATGGCGCCGCCAAGGATGGGCCAGCCCGGTTGCGGTTGGCCGCCGGTCAGGATACGGCCGATGCCGGGCCTTTCCTGGATGTACATGATGAGGGGCCTGGTATTGCCGCGGCCGACGACAGCAAAGTCTTCGAGCCTTTCTTTACCACCAAAACGCAGGGAACGGGACTCGGACTGTATATTTCCCGCGAAATCTGCGAGGCCAACAATGCTCATTTGCAGTATATCCGGCCGGCGGCGGGAGGCAGTTGTTTTCGTATCACTTTTGCCAAAGCCAATCAACCGAAGGAGAATCCCCAATGGATGAGCGCACTGCGTTGATCGTCGATGATGAACCGGATATTCGCGAACTGGTCGGGATGACCCTGGCTCCCATGGGCATTCAGTGTTTTCCGGCGGCCACCCTGGCGGAAGCCAGAGCGCTGTTGCAGCAGCAGCCGTTCAGTTTTTGTCTGACCGATATGCGGCTGCCGGACGGCAACGGCCTGGAACTGGTCGGGACTATCCAAAAATCCTGGCCGAATTTGCCGGTGGCGGTGATCACCGCCTATGGCAATGTGGAAAGCGCCGTCGAAGCTCTGAAGCTGGGCGCCTTCGATTTCGTCTCCAAGCCACTCGAACTGGGGGTGCTGCGCACTCTGGTCGAGACCGCGCTGAAGCTGGCCGTCCCTGCGGAGGATCGGATCGAGGCCCGGCCGCTGCTGCTGGGCAATTCCCCGGCGATACAATCCGTCCTGGTGCTGATCCGCAAGCTGGCCCGCAGTCAGGCGCCCATTTTGATCAGCGGCGAATCCGGCACCGGCAAGGAGCTGGCGGCGCGTCTGATTCATAGTTCCGGACCTCGCGCCGATAAGCCTTTCGTGCCGATCAATTGCGGCGCGATCCCGGAACAGTTGATGGAAAGCGAATTTTTCGGCTACAAGAAGGGCAGCTTCACCGGCGCCACCCAGGACAAGGCCGGCCTGTTTCAGGCCGCCCATGGCGGCACCCTGTTTCTGGACGAAGTGGCCGAATTGCCGCAACACATGCAGGTCAAGCTGCTGCGGGTGATCCAGGAACGCGCGGTGCGTCCGATCGGCACCCAGGCGGAGATCGCCATGGATGTGCGGATTCTCAGCGCCACCCATAAGGATTTGAGCAAGCTGGTGGAGGAGGGCGCCTTCCGGCAGGATTTGTTCTATCGCCTGAACGTGATCGAGCTGCGGCTGCCCAGTCTGCGGGAGCGGCCCGAAGATATTCCGGAACTGGCCGGGCATATTCTCGAACGGCTGGGCCATGACCATGGCCTGACTTCGCCCCACCTGACTCCTGCGGCCCTGGAGGAACTGCGCCATTACGCCTTTCCCGGCAATGTCCGGGAATTGGAAAATATCCTGGAGCGGGCCTTTACCCTGTGCGAAGGTCCGGAGATCACTCCGGCCGATCTGCAATTGCGGGAGCCGACGACTGCTCCCGGGTGGATTCCGGAGCCGTCGGAAATACCCGAGCCGGATTCCCGGCCGGCCATGGTGACGGATCTGGAAGGCTATCTGGAAGGCCTGGAACGGGATGCCATCACCAAAGCCCTGGAGGCGACCCGCTATAACAAGACGGCGGCGGCCGAGAAGCTCGGCATCAGCTTTCGGGCCTTGCGTTATCGCTTGAAAAAGTTGGGGCTGGATTGAGGTTTTTCTATATTTTAGGTGATGCCATGACCGATAACGTCGAGCACCTGATTCTGGAACATTTGCAAGCCATTCGTGCGGACCAGCAAATCATGAAAGTGGATCTGCGCGATATTAAGGCGCGGTTGCTTGCGCTGGAGGCTGCTAAGGCGAACTGGGCAGGAGGCAAACCCGCTGGCGTAAAGGGTCTGCATATACAAGGGCCTCCTCTTGCCGAAACCGTTCTGGAGGAGCGCCGTTGATTTTTTACATGGATGCAGCCGCCGCCGAAGGTTTTGTCGTCCTGACTGAGCTGTGACAGGAACGCGGCCTGGATAACCTCCATCCGACTGACAAAAATTGTCAGTGCCTGCCCGGATTTGTCAGCGCCGATTGAGCTTGCCGGGCCGTTCATGCCGGCGATAACGCTTTGATAATTATTACATATTGTTAAATCTCATTAGATTCAACACATTAAAATTCCAGATTAATCTCCGATAAGCGTTGGCATGAACTCTGCTTATACCAGAGCGACGGCAAAACAAATGCCTCTTCCCCAACCGAAACTTGCTTACTGTAACTGAGGAGAACCCAGATGAACATGCAGAAGACCCAACAAGGCTTCACCCTGATTGAACTCATGATCGTGGTGGCGATCATCGGCATTCTGGCGGCGGTTGCGATTCCTGCGTATAAGGATTACGTTACCAAAGCAAAATTTACCGATGTTGTTTCAAGTATCCAATCGGTTAAAACGGCGATTTCAGTGTGCATGCAAGAGAATGCGGGTAATGCAGGTGCTTGCGATACAGCAGCTAAATTGAATATCAATCTGCCTCCGGCTTCGGCCAACTACGCTGCACCAACGATCACTGGGACCACGGCAGCTATTACCGCTACCGCAACTGCTGCTGCAGGTAGCTCGACTTATGTTATTACCCCTACGATGGCTGTAGGAGACAGCGTCGTTACTTGGACTCAGAGTGGTACATGTTTGGGTGCCACTGCTACGTCACCGAAGACTTGCTAATGGCTGAATAGCCGAGCCCGTGTAAGTTGGGGTGAGCGTAGCCAACCCCAGCGCGATGCAAGCCAGCGTAGCCCGGATCAAGCGAAGCCTGCGAAGCGCCATCCGGGATCGAACAAGAAAGCCCCCGAAAGGGGGCTTTCTTATTTCAATCGC
>CAIMUS010000076.1 GCA_903844665.1 uncultured Pseudomonadota bacterium | reverse complement strand
TGAAGATCAAAGTCGCTCAGGTACACTAACTCAACTCACGAACATGATAACAAGCTCACTGGTGCGATAAGATAACCAAACCAACCCCCGTTGGCAACCCCTCCAGGGTGGGTACATTTAGTAGGGGGCTAAACGGTTACAACGTTGGGGTTCCTTCGTCATCCCAACCTACGCGCTACGTGCTACGCGCTATCAAACATGAGACAGGTGTTAATCTATTATGAGACAGGTGTTAATCTATTCTGGTGAAGATGGTTTCTGGGTAGCAGAATGTCCGAGTTTGCCCGGCTGTATCAGTCAGGGGAAAACAAAGGCAGAAGCTGTGCTTAACATCAAAGAAGCTATTCGTGAATATGTTACAGCTTTAGAAGAAGATAATTTGCCTGTTCCGGAGGATCGTTTTGAGGCAGTTCTACTAGCCGTATGAGCAAGCTGCCTAGTGTTTCTGGTAAAGAGTGCATTAATGCCTTGTTAAAGGCTGGTTTTGTGATTAAACGTCAAAAGAGCAGTCATATCGTTTTGCGGCGAACAACTCCATTTGCGCAGGTAGTTGTGCCTGAGCATGATGAGCTGGACAGAGGAACCCTTCGGGCTATTATTCGGCAAGCAGGTCTGAGTGTTGATGAATTCGTGCAATTACTGTGATGCGACACGCCTAACAGAGCGCTCCAGCGCGTAGGTTGAGATGAGGAATGAACCCCAACATTTTCCGGTCGGGGGTTAACGTTGGGGTTCCTTCGTCATCCCAACCTGCGGGCTACCTGCTGTTGCGTCAGTTGCAGCGCCTTCCTCAGTTCCTGGAGCGGCATCTCAGCCAGAAGCTGCCGGGTCTGTTCCTCAATCCGCTGGCGCCGTCCTTCTGGCATCGTGTCAAGTAAACTCCTAAACTTCTTAGCCATTAAATCAAGCCCTCCTTTTTCAAAGACTCAAGGTGCTCATCATAGAGCGCATCAGCAACCGGTATAAATTTGTCATACCACCGATCATAAAATCCGTGCACTTCAAGCCCCATAACGAACCCGTAGGCGATCATTGCCCTCAGCTCCGATACCGCTGCAATACCAGGGTGGCGTTGGTGCCGCCGAAGCCGAAGCTGTTGGACATCACCGTATTCAAGGTGACATCGTCGCGCCGTTCCCGCACGATCGGGATCCCTTCCGCCTCGGGATCCAACTGGTCGATATTGGCGGAGGCGGCAATGAAGCCATGCTCCTGCATCAACAGACAATAGATCGCCTCGTGGACACCGGCCGCGCCCAGCGCATGACCGGTGAGCGATTTGGTGGCGCTGAGGGGAGGAATGTCGGCGCCGAAAACTTCCCGAATGGCCTGCAATTCCTGGATATCCCCTACCGGCGTGCTGGTGCCATGGGTATTGATGTAATCGACCGGGCCTTCCACCGTGGCCAGCGCCTGCTGCATGCACCGTATCGCCCCCTCACCGGAGGGCTGCACCATGTCATAGCCATCGGAGGTGGCGCCATAGCCGACGACTTCGGCATAAATTTTCGCGCCGCGCCGCAGCGCGTGCTCCAATTCCTCCAGCACGGCCACGCCGCCGCCACCGGAAATCACAAAGCCATCCCGATTGGCGTCATAGGGGCGGGAGGCGGTGGTGGGGGTGGCGTTGTACTTGCTGGACAGCGCTCCCATGGCGTCGAACAGCAGGCTCAGGCTCCAGTGAATTTCCTCGCCGCCGCCGGCGAATACGATATCCTGTTTGCCCCACTGAATCAGTTCATAGCCATTGCCGATACAATGCGTACTGGTGGCGCAGGCGGAACTGATGGAGTAGTTCACCCCCTTGATCTTGAAGGGGACCGCCAGACACGCGGAGGTGGTGCTGGCCATGGTGCGCGGCACCATGAAAGCGCCGACCCGGCGTATTCCCTTGCTGCGCAGGGTGTCGGCGCTTTGCACGATATTGGACGGGCTGGCTCCGCCGGTCCCCATAATCAGCCCGGTACGGGGGTTTGCAACCATGGCCTCGGTCAGCCCGGCGTCCTCGATGGCCTCCCGCATGGCCAGATAGTTATAAGCGGCGGCGTCTCCCATAAAACGCAGCACTTTACGATCGATCGAATCCGCCAGATTCAGTTGGATGCTGCCCCGTACCTGGGAGCGCAAACCCAACTCCTGGTAATCGGGAGCGAATTCGATGCCGCTACGGCCCTGCCTTAACGCATCCACGACTTCTTGTTTATTATTGCCGATGCTGGCAACGATGCCGCTGCCGGTAATTACCACACGTCGCATGTTAGCCACTGTTGCAACCCTTTAAAAACCTTCTGTTGACGTAAACAGACCCACCCGTAAATCCTTGCCGGCGTAGATCTCGCGGCCATCCACCTGCATGGTGGCGTCGGCGATACCCATGACCAGCTTGCGCAGAATGACGCGCTTCATCTGGATGTGGTAGGTCAGCTTCTTGGCGGTGGGCCGGACCTGCCCGGTGAATTTAACCTCGCCCGCGCCCAGGGCGCGGCCACGGCCGGGGCCGCCCATCCAACCCAGAAAAAACCCCACCAGTTGCCACATGGCGTCCAGACCCAGACAGCCCGGCATGACGGGATCATCCTGAAAATGGCAGGCGAAGAACCAAAGATCCGGATGGATATCGAGTTCGGCGATAATCGAACCCTTGCCGTAATTGCCATCTTCAGCGGCGATATGGAGGATACGATCCATCATCAGCATCGGTGGCAGTGGCAATTGAGCATTGCCGGGTCCGAAGATTTCTCCCCGTGCGCAGGCGATTAATTCTTCATAGGTAAAGCTGGATTGTCTGACCACTGCTCGGTTTTCCTAATTCAAGGAGGATGGGTTAAGGATAGGGGACAAAGATTGCGCTTGATTGAGTATTGCAAGGGGTCCTGGCGCAACGGCTCGCGGCAAAGTCCGGCGGCGGATTATGTCGAGGGGGCGAAGCGCACTCAGTCCATACCGATGGCGAAGAAGTTCTCGAGATCGTGTTTGGAATGGACCCGAAAGGCGATATGGGTTTGCGAGCCGGTGATGCCTTCCACTTTGAGCATCCGATCCGTTACCAGGTCGGCCATCTGGTCGTTGTCGGCAACCCGGATGATAGCGGCCAGATCGTACTGTCCGGCCAGCGAATACACTTCCGTGATTCCCGGCAGATCGGCCAATGCCTGAGCCACCTGGTTGATCTTGCCTTTTTCCACAGTTAACAGGGTCAGTGCGGTAACAGCCATGGCCTTAATTCTCGCTCGCAAGGTGGATGGCATGCCAGTTTAACTCATTTACCGGTGGCAGGGTTACGGCTGGCGCAGGGAGGTTTAATTATAAAGTGTGAGGCGCCTTGTCCCTGGGAGCGCCGGCGTCCTCGCCGGCCAACACCCCCCGGACTTAGGCCTTTTGCTTGGCGATGGCGCCCGGATACAGCGCCTTTACCAGCAGCCTGTCGCGTTCGTAGATGTCATTACGGAAATTGACCGTATTGTCCTCATCCACCCAGGCGGTCAAGTAGAACAGATGGACCGGAATCTGTTCCCTCAGGGGGACGGTACGCTGCTTTTTCCCTTGCGAGGCGGATTCAATCGCGGCCCGGTTCCAGTGCGGATTGTCCTTTAACAGATATTCCGCCAGATCGATGGGATTGGAGATCCGGACGCAGCCGGAACTGAACGTACGCGCGGTGGAGTTGAACAGACCGCGCGAGGGCGTATCGTGCAGGTACACGCTATAGGCATTGGGAAAGATGAATTTGATTCTGCCCAGGGCGTTGCGGGGTCCAGGATCCTGCCGGAACTGATAGGCAAAATTGCTGGTATTGACTTTATGCCAGTTGACCTGACCAGGATCGATTTCCCGGCCGGCGGGGCTGAACACGCGAATATTCTGTTTGGCCAGAGCATAAGCGTTTTTTTGTAAAACCGGCAGTTTATCTTCCAGGGCGATGGTCGGAGGCACATTCCAGTCGGGGCTCATCACCAGATAGCTCATGGTGGCGGTCAACACCGGCGTGGGACGTTCGGTTCTGCCGACGATGACCTTGGCGCTCATCACCTGCTGACCGTTTTCCACCACGCTCAGGGTGAAGTCGGTGATATTCACCATGATGTGGCGCTGTCCCAGCTCTTCCGGCAACCATCGCCAGCGTTCCATGTTCAGCTCCAACTGGCGGATACGCGCCGTCACCGGGACATTAAGGGCGGCGAGCGTGGCGGCGCCGACGGCGCCATCGGCCGGCAGACCATGGCGCTTCTGGAACCGGCGCACCGCCTGGACCACGGCTTCATCGTAGCGATTCTCTTCTTTACCGGCGTTGCTCTTGTCCGCGCTCGCGCTGGACTCCACGACGGCAGGCGCCAGATCGCCGCCGGCCTGCAGGCGGGCGCGCAGGACCGCCACGCGCGGGTCGCGCATGCCAAATTGCAACTTGGGTCCGGCTTCGAGTTGCGGCCAGCCGCCCTGCTGCTCCAGCGCGCGGTACTGCGCCAGCGCCGTACGAAGACGGTCGTAGGCAGGGTTCGGCGGCGACAGGACTTGCAGGGATTCATCGATCCTGCCGCTTTCCAGGGCCTCTTGAAGAGTCTTTACCAGGTCCCTGGAACGCGCCGGTACGCCCCAGTAGGGATCGAGGGCAGCCGGGTTCAGACGCCCGGCTAACAGTTGGGAACTGTATGTCAACCAGGCCTTGCTCAGCAATACCTCGAGTTCCAGCCATTGGTCGGCCGTTAGCGTTGTGCCTGGGTGACGGCTCCGGTTCAATCGTTTATCGAGTTCGGTGGCGTAGTAATCGGCTGGCCGTAGTCCCTCCTGCTGCGCCTTATTGATAGCCTCCAGCAGGTCCCCGGCCGCCGGCAGGGGACCTGCCGCATTCAACCATGCGGGCCGATAATCGCGTTGGGCATAAAACTGCCGCAGCAGTTCGGCGGAATGGAAGTGGTCCTTGACTATTGGCAAGGGCTGCTGCGTGGCTGGATCGACCTCCAGCCGCTGCCGCAACAGGGTGGCGAGATCCGGCAAGGGAACCGGCTCGGCCTGTGCGGCGACTACCCAGAACACGACCCATAAACCCAAAAGATACTTGGCTGTGGACATCATCGGCCATACACTCCTTTACCGCATTGCTGCATGTCAGCTTGCGGCTTGATTGGTAGCGATATTGGTTTGCCTATAACAGACTATTTTTATCATAAACTGCACGGCAGGCAAGAACTCAAGAGTTTTTGTACAGTCGCTTCGCTCCCTGGAAGACCAGGCGTGGGCGGTCCTTTACCAGCGGGCGACTTCCTGCAATTCGGCCAGGATCGCATTGAGGGAAGCTTCGGCGTTTTGGACGATACAGACCAGGTTGGCGACGCAACAGGTCGATACGGTAAGGCCACGCACGATCCAGGCGCGCGGCGGCGTCCACCCGCGCATCCCGGTGAACATGGCCAACTGGTCGGCATTGCCCTGGATCATCCGGCGGTAGTCATGGGCGAATTTGGCCAACTCGACCATATCGGCCTGCGCCATCAGTCCGTAACCCTCGACCAGACTGCCGTCGTCACGAAAATGGCAGACCACATCCACGCCGTCCAGCAGCAGCAGACGTTTGATCATGGTCGTTCTCCGTCAGGCTTCCAGCAGCTTGAAGGCCGCTTCGTAGTCGGCTGATTCATTCGCCATCACCACGCCCATGAAGGGAGACAGGGCGGTGGCGCCGGCATGCTTCTCGGCCTCGCGTCGCAGGCCGCTGACCACGACCGACCAGTCGAAACCCACCAGGGTGAATTGCTTGATGGGGTAATAGCCTTTCATATCGGTGATCGTTTCCCAGCCTCGGGCCTGCATGGTGGCGATGCTCAGATTGGCGGAACATACATGCGCCAGCAGATCCAGGACGCTCTTATCCAGCGACCCATCGGGATCGACGATCTGGTAATCCAGCAGTTCGCCGCTGCCGCGGAACTCGAAAGCCGCCATAACGCCTGGCAGCTTCAACAGTTGTTCGAAAGTTGTCATTTTAAGTTTCCTCCTGGCAATCGATAGTGGCAGGCCGGGATCAAACCAGATCCATGTCTACGTCTGCCAGCGCCTGACGCATAAAATGCAGGACAGCATTGGGTGAACCGGTCGCGTTATCCAAGAAGCAGAAGACATTGGCCATGACGCAGACCGTGTACTGCGGGCCACGCACCAACCAACCCCGTACCGGCTTGATCCCACACTGAGGGCGGAACGCTGCAATCATTGCCCCCTGCATGATCGTCGCCATGGTGGTGGCCCGGCACATGATGGAGGCCAGGCGGGCAAGTTCTTGATCCAGCGCGCCTTTGTAAGAGAAGCGATCGCCGCGATAGGCATACTCGCCGGCGGCGATCACTCCGGGCTTGTCTAATAATTCGGCCAAAATGCTCATGGTTACTCCTCCCGTTGTTATGGCGGCGGCGTGACCGCGCCACCGCTTCTGTCAAGGTCGATTTACAGTATCATGATAAACCATAATCCGGTCGGCAATGTACCTGTTCTTGTGACCGCGTTGCGCTGCTGACGCTGGCATGAGGCTACCAACTTAAGGCGGGACAATCCGACCCTGGGAGCGCCGGCGTCCTCGCCGGCCCCAGGGCATCGACGCCAGTCAACAGCCGGCAAAATGCCGGCGCTCTCAGGGAAACCCCGTAGGGGCGGTTCGCGAACCGCCCCTACCGGCTCAGCCTGTAAAGCGTCCCGACTTAAGTGGATACCCTGAATTTCAAGCTGTATAGGAGTCCTACTGTCCTACTGTAGATACATATCCGGATCCAGTTCCCAGCCGGTGCAGGATGTCTTGCTGTACGGCTGACAGGGCGTGAGCCAGCGCCGGATTTCGTTACCGGCAGCATCCTTGATGAGGGTCAGCGAGATCTTGTCAAAGGTCTTGAGGAGCCGTTCGGCGGTGGGTTTGCTATAAGGTAAGCGTTCACCCCCCTCCCCCTAGCGCGACTTTCGCCAATTGAACGGTTGGAGGTTGGGATTTTTGCAGAAAAATTTTTTTAAACAATAACTTATAACACTTCCCTAGGGCATTTTTGTATACACAAACTCTAGATTCTGGGATGCCAAGGTAAATCCC
>CAIMUS010000075.1 GCA_903844665.1 uncultured Pseudomonadota bacterium | reverse complement strand
CGCGAACCGCCCCTACTACCCGTAGCCATGTAGGGGCGGTTCGCGAACCGCCCCTACTACCCGTAAAACAGTTTATCGCACTTGATTAACAGGCGCTCGAAGAGTTGATATGCAACTGGGTCGGTTTACTTTTAAGCCCGCGTTGGTCCCCAGTTTGGTGACACTTTTGCTTTTACCGATCCTGTTGTCGCTCGGTTTCTGGCAATTGCGCCGGGCTCATGAAAAGGAAGCGTTGCAGGCGGCTTTTCAAGCGGCCGTCAATGCCGCCTATGTGCCAGTCGCCAGTCTCGATCCGGCCGCGCCGGAAGCGCAGTATCGGGGGGTGATCGCGCCGGGTCGCTACGATGCCGATCACCAGATTCTGCTGGATAACCAGGTTCAGGACGGACAACCCGGTTATCAGGTGTTTACGCCCCTACGGCTGACCGGGCAGACACAGGCGATTCTGGTGGCTCGCGGCTGGGCGCCTCTCGGTCCCTCCCGCCAGCAATTGCCGGATTTACAGGTAACGACTACTCCTGTGACCGTTAAGGGCCGGCTTTCCCAGCCGCCCAGTCCAGGATTGCGCCTGGCGGAGCCGGCGGGAATCTATTCCTGGCCGCGAGTCGTGCAATACGTGGATTATCAACGCTTGGCGGAAGCGCTGGGTTATCCGCTGGCGCCGGTGGTGCTACTGCTCGATCCCGCGGCGGAAAATGGGTATCTGCGGGACTGGCGTCCCCAGTTCGGCGGCTTCGGGCCGGAACGCCATACAGGTTACGCCCTGCAATGGTTCTCCCTGGCCGCTGCCTTGGTCGTTATTTATATCGTGGTGAATACACAACGTCGTTCTGAAAATTAACTGATGTCTACCCAGATGCCTGCCGATCCCAAAACCAGGAACCGGTTTTACCTGCTGATCATCTTCGCCCTGTTCGTGGTGCCGCTGGCGCTGGCTTGGCTGCTGGTAGATAAATGGCGACCTGGCGGCACCGTCAATCATGGCGAGCTGCTCGATCCTCCCCGACAGGTGTCGCCGTTGCAACTGCACCGCCCGACCGGCGGGGATGTTGACGGCGCCTTTTGGCGCGGCCGCTGGACCCTGGTTTATCTGGGCACTCCTTGCGACGAGCGCTGCCGTCAGGGTTTATACAACATCCGCCAGGTGCGGCTCGCGCTCGGCAAGGATATGCAACGGGCCCAGACGTTGTTTATCATGACCGGCGCTCCCGATGCGGCTCTGCTGCCCTGGCTGAAGCAGGAGCATCCCAATCTGACCGCCGGCGTGGCGGAGAAGCAAACCCTGGATTTCTTTATTCAGGCTTTTCCCGGCGACGCCGCCGTGCCGGGGGAATGGATCTATCTGGTCGATCCGCTCGGCAATTTGTTTATGCGTTATCGGCTCAGCGCCGACCCTGTGGCCAACAAGGGTATCCTGACCGATTTGCAGCGTGTGCTCACCTATTCCACGCTTGGCTGATGACTTGGCTAATTGGCCGGGCAACCCAAGTTTTGCTGATTTTTTGTTACTGCCATCTAACCGCTATTACGCCCGAGGAAAACGAACGGCATGAATAACAATTACGCGAACACGAGTACGCAGACCCTGCAAACCGCTGTCCGCCCGTCCTGGCGGGACTATCTGGAACTGACCAAACCCAAGGTGGTCGCCCTGATCACCTTTACCGCCATGGTGGGGATGTTCCTGGCCACGCCGACCATGGTGCCCTGGGACGTGCTGATTTTCGGCTCCCTGGGCATCGCCCTTTCCGCCGGTTCCGCCGCCGCCATCAATCATCTGGTGGATCACCGGATCGATGCGGTGATGGCCCGTACCCGCAACCGGCCCTTACCTACCGGCCATCTGGATACCCGGCAGGTACTGCTGTTCTCGCTGCTGCTCGGCGCTGTCGGCATGACCTTGCTGGTGGTCTTCGCCAATCCGCTGACCGCGATGCTGACGTTTTGCTCCCTGATCGGTTATGCCGTGATCTATACGATGTTCTTAAAGCGAGCCACCCCGCAGAATATCGTCATCGGCGGCGCCGCCGGGGCCGCTCCACCGCTGCTGGGCTGGACCGCGGTCACCGGTCAGGTGCAACCGGAAGCCTTGCTGCTGTTTCTGATCATTTTCGTCTGGACGCCACCGCATTTCTGGGCGTTGGCCATCCATCGCCGCCAGGAATATGCCAAGGCCGCCATTCCCATGCTGCCGGTCACTCACGGGGTGGAGTTTACCCGGCTGCACATTCTGCTCTACACCATTTTGCTGTTTGCGATTACCCTGCTGCCCTATCTGATCGGGATGTGCGGCGGTCTGTACCTACTCGGTGCCGTCGGTCTGGGCGCTTGGTTTCTTTACTACGCGATGCGTTTATACCTCACCGCCGACGATCGGCTGGCGATGCCCACCTTCGGGTTTTCCATCATCTATTTGTTCGGTTTGTTTGCCGTGTTGATGGTGGATCATTATTTGTTGAATATTATCAAGGGGGTTTATCGGTTGGTGGTCTGAACAGGCCGCCGTCAGGGGTGATGCCTATTATCGCCCCCAAGGCCGACCTGGTAGCCGCCCCTGGCAGAGAGTTACCGGCTCATAATACTGTTAAGGAGGGTATCCATGGCTTCTGATCATCCACAAGGTACGTTACCGCAGGTCACTAAAGTGCTGGTGCTTGCGGTGGTGGTAGGAACTATCCTACTAATGCTGTTCAAGCTGGTATTTCCAGAGGTTGAGATAGCTGATGTAATGAACATAATTGGATTTATCTCTCTAATAATCGCTGTTGGTCTAAACTTAGCCTGGACGCGCTTTCGCAGACGGGGAGAAACAAATGATAGCTAAACTTCAAACTCGTTGGTGGCTGGTAGTAGTATGGATTGTTGCTATGGGATTCTTGACCGCCTGCGAAAAACAACATCAGGCGGCTAAAGCACCCGCGCCCGTCCCCCCACCACCAGTTGGTGCAGCACCCGACGAGCCCGTCTCCCCACTACCTACCCAGCATGCCTTTTACCTTTTTACTAAACTTGACAACGAGCCGGAAAGATATGGAATGTACACCTACGTTCTATTCGGACGCAGGATGGGCAAGGATGCGTCTGCCTTATCCGCTAGTGTGAGTCGCTACCAGGCGCTACTTGAGGCGATTGAGTCCTCTACTGCACCTGCCTCTACCCTAGAGTCGGCAAACATTCCTAGGGAGGAAACCAACCTGTTCTGTATTCCTGCG
This sequence comes from uncultured Pseudomonadota bacterium, assembly GCA_903844665.1. Lineage (GTDB taxonomy): Bacteria > Pseudomonadota > Gammaproteobacteria > Competibacterales > Competibacteraceae > CAIMUS01. The sequence continues at coordinate 2,278 of CAIMUS010000075.1, read as the reverse complement.
AAGAGTGCGAGCCCAGATGCTGGGCTTACGCTGAACAATTACAACTTCGATCTTGGCTTAGTATATCGCAGTATAGCACAGGGTGGCATTGCGGCTGATTCCAAGTTCTCTCGAAAGCTTGCCACTGGTCCTGGGCCGTTCCTCGTCTCTAGCCTCCAACCGTTAAATCAAGTGAGAAGTCAGGCTCCCATGCTGTTTTCTGATCTGTCAGCGACCAATCCGGCTGCCATGCGTGAGGTAGTTGCGGCGTATAAGCAGCGTATCAGCCAGGGGGCACTTGATAAGGCCGAAGCCTTCCAACCGCTGCGGCTCGCACTGCTTAATCTGATCCTGGATGCGAATGCCAACGTCAAGTTTGTTAGGGAAGCTGTGGCAGCGTGGCTTCCCGAAGAGTCAGGCAGCAGCCAAGCTAAGAAGCGATAAAGTCTCAATTCTAAAGAGGGTAGCGTTGCAAGGGTGACGGTATGGTAGCAGCCAGCGGAACCCGGCTTGCGCTCCGCAAGCTCCGCTCCATCCGGGCTATGCCGGCTACGCCGGCTACCCGGTTGCGACGGCCGGTCAGGCGGCCAGTTGCCTGTCTTCGAGGAGTTTCAGGGACAACGAGCGCATTTCCGCCAGTTCGCGCTGAAACTCTTGTTGAGCTTCTTCCGTAGGCAATGCCTCGAACACGTCGGGCAGTTGCACGCCGCGACTCATTATTTCATCGGCGATAGCTTGCCGTAGCCGCTTGTGGACGAATAGACAGTTGTCGGCATGGAAAAACAGTTCAACAGCACCCGCTGCGGTAACCGCCCCGCCAACCAGCGACTCGATCACGCCCAGTGAAAGCAAGGCAAAGAATGTGATCTGTTGATTCTTATTGGTTGCCTGCGATAGCAGTGTAGGGAGATCGATACGTGGCCTCATGGTGTGCCCCGGTCTGGGAAGAACTTCACCCCGGCAACCTGACCGGAAGCATGTTCAAAATAATGCACTTCGCCGTTGCTTCCCTTCTTGATCACTTTTTGCCATTTTCCGGCCAGCATTTGTTGAAGGTAACGGCGTACCATCGGATTGCGCACAGGATATTTGATTGAACCCCCCTTGATTGGTTTCCAATCCTTGGGTACCGAGCCGGATGTGTAAATGTTTGGGTATAAGTAAAGTGGCACTTCGGTACTCGCAGCAGTAGCGGTAGCCCGGATGCAAGGCCGAAGGCTGAAATCAGGGGTTCATGGGTGGAACCCGGATTGCGCTCCGCAAGCTCCGCTCCATCCGGGCTACACTGGCTGATCATATTCTGCCTCTCCGGCTTCCGCCAGCAAACGATCCCGTAGGGTGTGATTGAGCCAGAAACCGGTCTCAGTCAAGGCAGCAAGGGCTTCCGACAGGACTGGAAACTTACCCGCTTTTTTAGCCTGAAGCAGCACGCCAATAACGCCAGTTATTGTCAGGCCGTAAAGGCGCGCTTTTTCCCTGGCCTCAGCATCGTCAAACAGAATCAGTGCAGCTTGAGATTCCAACGCCAGCGCGATGGCTTCGGCTTCCCCTCGATCAATTTCGGAGTACAACAGTTTGACCAGATTCTGGTCTGTAACCGGAGTCACTCGTAACCAGACTGCATTCTTGATAGAGACAACCTCTGGACGCTCCTTGCCCTCGACAATGCATTCCTCATAGACAGCCGGCGGAATCCACACATCGCCAAACAGCTCATGCAGCAGACCCAGTTTGCCTATCTTCGCCAAGTGGATAAGAGGCGAAGAATGACTGACCACTGTTCCGTGCATAGCGGATATCTTCGTCGAATTCCTGGTCGCCGTAATGCCGCTCGATACCGCGCTCAGCCAAGCCGTCTAAAAAAGCCCACTTGTCCAGAGCTGCCAGACGCCGCGCTGTACCCATCGAGGCCAAACCTCTGGCGTAAAGGGTGAAGACCATCTCTATTATGAGCTGACGATCAAGCGTAACCGTTTAGCCCCCCCCCTGCTTGCATATCTGCAAAGGTAGGTATTGCTGCTTTCCCCTCCTTTTCAAGGAGGGGTGGCGCGTAAGCGCCGGGGTGGTTGATGGGGTGGTTCCACAGGTTATCTTGCCACCCGCGCGTCCGCTTCAAGGTTTTGCCAACGTCTTATTTTAGCAGGCGTTATGGTGGCGCGCCGTACTTTCCTGCGAGGCTTTAGCGAAGGAACGTTGTGTGTCTGCATGGACAAACCACCCCGGCGCTACGCGCCACCCCTCCTTAGCCAAGGAGGGGAAAACCCAATATCTCCCCCTATTTGCGCAAGCGGGGAAGAGG
>CAIMUS010000074.1 GCA_903844665.1 uncultured Pseudomonadota bacterium | reverse complement strand
GTCCGCCGCGCCGGTAGCAGACCGGTCCCGGATTGGCGCCGGCGGATTCCGGTCCCACCCGGAAGCGGCTGCCGTCGAAGCGACAGATCGAACCACCGCCGGCGGCGACCGTGTGAATATGCATCATCGGCGCCCGCATCCTCACTCCGGCCACCAGGGTCTCGAAGGCGCGCTCGTACTCGCCGGCATAATGGGCGACATCGGTGGAGGTGCCGCCCATGTCGAAGGTGATGAGCTTGCCGAAACCGGCCTGGGTGGCGGTGGCGACGGCGCCGACGATGCCGCCGGCGGGACCGGACAGGATGCTGTCCTTGCCCTGGAACCGGCGGGCGTCGGCCAGCCCCCCGTTGGATTGCATGAACAGCAGGCGGGCATTGCCGAGTTCGCCGGCGACGCGGTCCACATAGCGGCGCAGGATGGGGGAAAGATAAGCATCGACCACCGTGGTGTCGCCCCGACTGACCAGTTTCGGCAGGGGGCTGACTTCGTGGGAGGTGGACACCTGGGTATAGCCGATGGCGCGGGCGAGTTGAGCCACCTGCCGTTCATGCTCTGGATAGCGGTAGCCGTGCAGCAACACGATGGCGACCGAACGGATGCCGTCCCGGTAGGCCGCTTCCAGAGAACTACGGGCGCTGTCCAGCTCCAGCGGGATGAGTACTTCGCCCTGGGCGCTATGGCGCTCGTTTACTTCCGCCACCCGTTCGTAGAGCAGTTCGGGCAGCACGATCCGGCGGGCGAACAACTGCGGGCGATTCTGGTAGGCGATGCGTAGCGCATCGCGAAAACCACAGGTGATCAGCAGCAGGGTACGGTCGCCCTTGCGCTCCAGCAGGGCGTTGGTGGCGACCGTGGTGCCCATCTTGACGGCGGCGATGTGTTCTGCCGGAATCGGCTGATCTTTGGGAATGCCCAACAGGTCGCAGATACCCTGCAGGGCGGCGTCCGGGTACTGTTCGGGATTGTCGGACAGCAGCTTATGGGTGACCAGGTGACCATCGGGACGGCGGGCGACGATATCGGTGAAGGTGCCGCCCCGGTCGATCCAGAATTGCCAGCGGGGAATGGAGGGCATCGCGGTTTCTCATGGTGTAACAGCGAGGGGTGCTGATAGATCATAATATAATTGGAAATTATGCAAACACATTAGGACTTACGCATTTGAGGTTGACAACCATAATTATGTAGGGGCGGTTCGCGAACCGCCCCTACTGAATTCCCACTTACACGGGAAATGCCAAGAGGAAAAGAGCGAAACCGAGATGACTACTCCAATCCCCCCGACAGACACCACCACCTCGACCAACAGCTCGATCGCCCGACTTCTGGGTGAAATCGCCATCGACCGCCAGGAGTCTGTCGTACCCGCCGGCCTGTCGGGAAAGCTCGACCTTGCCCGTGCAGCCGCAACCATCCGGCGCTGCACCCAAAGCGCCGGTTTGTCACCGGCTTTGACCATCGCCGAGGCGGAGGAACTCGCGCGAGCCTTTGTCGATGGAGACGACGGTCCTTTCGGCCGCTATGGCGCCGGCCACAGTTTCCCCCCGACCGAAGAATCGGGTCTCGAGGTCGATGAGGTGTTGGCGCTCTGCGCGCTTCTGGCAGCTCGCGAGCAATGGGCCAGGGGAGCGCACAGCGTGGAACCGCCCACCTCCGGGTCGGACGAACCGAACGCGGTTTGCCCCGAGTGCGGCAGCCTGGCGCGACTGGAGATCCTATTGGGCCAGTACAGCGAGAGATACAGCGTCTGCCCGGTCTGTAACGCCTACTGGCGCATTGCCAGGGTCGGCTGTCCCCACTGCGGCGAGCGCGATGGCCACCACTTGGTGGTTTACACCGCCGAACAACGGACCGGGCGGGCACTGGTCCACTGCCTGAGCTGCCGGCGGGTCTGGCGTCGCCTGGAACTCAGAGGTCACACAACGCCCCCGGACGACCTGTTCATTCGAACCTTCGAACCTTGGCCTGAAGAACTGCTCCTCGACCAACGCGATGAGGTGCTGCCAGTGCCTTTGCGTCCGGCAAAGGCAAAATAGCTCATACCCGAACCCCCTCCAAATCCCCGTAGGATGGGTAGAGCGGAGCAAAAGCGGAGTGAGACTCTCACTCCTCACTCCTCACTCCTCACTCCTCACTCCTCACTCCTCACTCCTCACTCCTCACTCCTCACTCCTCACACGTAGAGCGGAGCAAAAGCGTAGCGAAACCCATCATCGCCGGGTAGCGATAAACCGATGGGTTTCGCTCCGCTCTACCCATCCTACGCAGTCCCATACCCTCATTTGCGGCATTGCAATATCCCCTCCCTGAAAGCTCCGATTCAGCCAAAAAATTGATCTGGATCATGTTGAAAAATTAAAATTTTCTGTAAGTTTGCTGCATTGCAGCAATTAGTATGCTAAACTGTTAGCGGCAATTTTGTATTTAATCCAGAAAATAATACCAGAGGAGCTTTAAGAATCATGAAGAGACGATCTGTACTCAAATTGATGGTAGGCGGCGCCGCCGGTGCTTCGGCGGGCGGACTGCCCACCCCATGCGCCGCCAAGACTTCGACCATGGCGGCGGCAAACAAATTAGAGGCCACCACCGAAACCACCACCATCTGCCCCTATTGCGGTTGCGGTTGCGGCATCTTGGTCAGCACCCGCGACGGCAAGGTGGTCAATACCGAGGGTGACCCCGACCACCCCATCAACGAAGGTGCGCTGTGCAGCAAGGGCGCGGCCCTGTACCAGGTGGCGGTCAACGAGCGTCGCGCCGGCAAGGTGCTCTATCGCGCTCCGGGCGCTTCCGTTTGGGAAGAAAAGCCATATCAATGGGCCTTGGAACAGGTGGCCCAGCGGATCAAGAAGACCCGCGATGAAACCTTCGTGCGAACCAACAAGGACGGCGTAGCGGTCAACCGCACCCTGGGCATCGCCAATTTCGGCGGCGCCGCGCTGGACACCGAGGAGTGCATGGCCCTGTCCAAATTCGCCCGATCGCTCGGCATCGTCAATATCGAACACCAGGCCCGCCTGTGCCATAGCGCCAGCGTCACGGGCTTGGCCGCCAGCTTCGGCCGCGGCGCCATGACCAACCACTGGATCGACATCAAGCACGCCGATTTGGTCATGGTTATCGGCGCCAACCCTGCCGAGAATCACCCCATGTCTTTCCGTTGGGTGACCCGGGCCAAGGAACGCGGCGCCAAGGTCGTCACCATCGACCCGCGTTTCACCCGCACCGCGGCTGTCTCGGACCTGTACGCACCGATGCGCTCGGGGACCGATATCGCTTTTATCGGCGGCGTCATCAATTACCTGTTGACCCACGACCGGATTCAGAAGGACTACGTGTTGAACCATACCAACGCGGCCTTCCTGGTCGCCGATGACTATGATTTCAACGAGGGTCTGTTCACCGGCTATAACGGCTCCACCCGCAAGTACGACAAGACCACCTGGAGTTTTCAGAAAGACGCCTCCGGCCAGGTCGTCAAGGACCCGACGCTGGAGAATCCCCGCAGCGTGTATCAGGTGATCAAGCGCCATTATGCCCGCTACACGCCCGAGTTGGTCAGCTCCGTCACTGGCATGCCTCTGGAGGTCTACCTGAAGGTGTGCGAACTGGTGGCCGAAACCGCCGCGCCCGACAAGACCATGACGATGCTCTACGCCATGGGCACCACCCAGCACACGCTCGGCGCCCAGAACATCCGGGCCTATTCCGTCCTGCAGTTGCTGCTGGGCAACATCGGCATGGCCGGCGGCGGCATCAACGCCATGCGCGGCGAGAGCAATGTCCAGGGCAGCAGCGACGCCGGTCTGCTGTACCACCTTCTTCCCGGCTATCTGCCGGCGCCGACCGATCAGGATGTATCCCTGGCGGTCTACCGCGAGCGCAACACGCCCCAGTACGCCGATCCACGTTCTCCCAACTGGTGGCAGAACCGGCCCAAGTATCTGGTGAGCCTGCTGAAAGCCTGGTGGGGCGAGCAGGCGACCGCCGATAACAATTTCGCCTACGACTACCTGCCCAAGCGCGACCGTAACTATGCCCATATCGCCATCTTCGAGCGCATGCTGGCTGGCGAGGTGAAGGGCGCCATGCTGTGGGGTCAGAATCCCGCGGTGGGCGGTCCCAACTCCAACTCCGAGCGCGAAGCCCTGGGCAAGCTGGACTGGCTGGCCGCCGTGGACCTGTGGGAGACCGATACCTCCATCTTCTGGAAGCGCCCCGGCGTGGACCCGGCCGCGATCAAGACCGAGGTGTTCTTCTTTCCCGCCGCCGCTTCGGTGGAGAAGGAGGGCAGCGTCATCAATTCGGGCCGCTGGGCCCAGTGGCGCTACAAGGCCCAGGAACCGGTGGGAGAGGCCCGGCCCGATTTGGACATCATGAGCGACCTGATGAAGGTGCTCAAAAAGGCCTATGCCGAAGGCGGCGTCTTCCCCGAACCTATCGTCCATTTAACCTGGGATTATGACGAGGCCGGCCGGCACGGCGCCAGTCCCCACAAGGTCGCCCGTGAGGTCAACGGCTACTTTACCGCCGACGCGGAGTTCCCGGCCCAGGGCAAATCCTTCAAGAAAGGTGATCAGGTGCCGTCCTTCGCCTTCCTGACCGACGACGGCCGCACCGCCTCCGGTTGCTGGGTCATGGCCGGCTCCTATATAAACGCCGATCCCAAGACCGGCAACATGATGGCCCGGCGGGACAAGACCGACGCGGCCAACGGCATCGGCCTCTATCCCAAATGGGCCTGGGCCTGGCCGGTCAACCGTCGGATTCTTTACAACCGCGCCTCCTGCGACACCGAGGGCCGTCCCTATGCGCCGCAGAAGTGGGTGGTGCGCTGGAACCCGGAGAAAAAAGCCTGGGAAGGCGACGTGCCCGACGGTCCCTGGCCGCCCCTGGCCGCCGGCGCCGAAGGCCGCTACTCCTTTATCATGAATCCGGAGGGCCACGCCTATCTGTTCTCGCCCGTACCCATCGATGGCCCCGTGCCCGAACACTACGAGCCCTACGAGTCGCCGGTGCGTAACCTGCTCAACCCGCAGCCCTACGGCCCGGCGGTGGAGCTCGCCCTGTGGCGCAACCGGGAGAAGGAGACGGGCACACCCGACCGCTTCCCCATCGTCGCCACCACCTACCGGCTGTCCGAGCATTGGCAGGCCGGCGCGATGACCCGCAACCTGCCGTGGCTGGTGGAGCTGCAACCCGATATGTTCGTGGAATTATCGGAGGAGTTGGCGCGCGAGAAAGGCGTCAAGACCGGCGACCGGGTGACGGTCAGCTCGGCCCGCGGCAGTGTGACCGCTTATGCGCTGGTAACCAAACGGTTCAAACCCATGACCGTGGCCGGCAAGCAGATTCACCAGCTCGGTCTACCCTGGCACTGGGGCTATGCCGGTATCGCCACCGGCGACAGCGCCAACCTGCTGACTCCGCACGTGGGCGACGCCAATAGCAGCATCCCTGAATATAAAGTCTTCCTCTGCGACCTGCGCAAGGCGTAGGGGCAGGGCATGGAGAAGAGGAGCAGACAATGACCAATTCATCCAACTACATGGGCATGCTGATCGACACCACCCAGTGCATGGGCTGTCGCGGCTGCCAGGTGGCCTGCAAACAATGGCAAGAGCTTAAGGCCGAGAAGACCACGTTCTTCGGGGGGGGCGGCTACCAGAATCCACCGGACCTTTCCGCCGATACCTTTACCCTCATCACCTTCACCGAAACCGAGGATGAGAACGGGCTGCACTGGACCTTCGCCAAGCGCAGTTGCATGCACTGCGACGAGCCTGCCTGCGCCTCCGTCTGTCCGGTGGGCGCTCTGACCAAGGAAGCCAACGGCGCGGTAGTCTACGATGCCGATAAGTGCATCGGCTGTCGCTACTGCATGCTGGCCTGTCCGTGGTCGGCGCCCAGCTACCAGTGGAACAGTCCCGTTCCCTTCGTGCGCAAATGCACCCTGTGCAACGACCGCCTGCAACTGGGCAAGGCGCCCGCCTGCGTCAGCGGCTGTCCCACCGGCGCCTTGCAGTTCGGCCGCCGGGAAGACTTGTTGAACGAGGCCCGTGCGCGCATCGCGAAGCATCCCGACCACTATGTCGATCATATCTACGGCGAGAAAGAGGCCGGCGGGACCGGCGTGATATATCTGTCTGCAATTCCCTTCTCTGAACTGGGATTCCCGGAGGTGCCGCATCACAAGATGTCCCAGGATGCCGAGCAGGTGATGAAGGTCATCCCCTGGTGGGTGGCGGGTCTTGGCGCTGTCCTGACCGGCACCTACGCGCTGACCGAGCGCAGGAAGCGGATCGCTACCGAAACCGCAGCCGCAGAATCGCAGGCAAAGCAGACAGGAGGTGAACTATGACCGCCCAAGCCACTTCCATCCACAAAGGATGGACTTTTCCCCTGACCTTGCCGCGCGTGGTGATGCTGCTGCTCGCCCTGGCGGGTATCGGCGTCCTGGGCTGGCGTTTCGCCGTGGGCCTCGGCGCGAGCACCAATCTGCGGGACAATTTTCCCTGGGGACTGTGGATCGGCTTCGATATGATGACCGGTGTGGCCCTGGCAGCCGGCGGTTTCACCATGACCTTTTATATCGAGGTGATCGGTAAGGAGCGATTCCATGCCTTTATCAGACCGGCCGTACTCACGGCCTTCATCGGCTACCTCCTGGCCATCGTCGGGTTATTGGGCGACCTGGGACTGCCCTGGCGGATCTATCACCCGATTTATATGTGGAATCTGCACTCGTTCATGTTCGAAGTGGCTTGGTGCGTGATCCTGTACACCACCGTGCTGTTTATCGAATTTCTTCCTATCCCGCTGGAGCGCTTCGGTCTGCAAAAGCCGCTGCGGCTGGTGCGCAAGATCATGCCGGTATTCATCGTGATGGGCATCATCCTCTCCACGCTGCACCAGTCGTCATTAGGCTCGCTGTTTCTGATGATGGGCCACCGGCTGCATGAGTTGTGGTGGTCGCCGATCATTCCGGTACACTTCCTGCTCACCGCCATCTGCGTCGGTTTCGCCATGGTCGCCTTCGAGGCGATCCTGGGGAGCTGGTTGCTGAAGCATCCGCTGGACAGCAAGCTGCTGGGCGAGTTGATGCGGCCCCTGCCCTGGCTGCTGCTGGTGACTCTGGCGGTGCGGCTGGGTGATCTGGCTGTGCGCGGCTCCCTGTTTGCCGCGACGGAAGGCTCGCTGCAATCCTGGTCCTTCCTGGTCGAAATGAGCCTCGGTCTGGCGCTGCCGGCGTTGTTACTGTTCAGCCGCGCTTGGCGCGAATCGCCGGGACGGCTGTTCAGCGCCGTCACGCTGGTGGTCCTGGGCGTTATTCTCAATCGGGTGAACGTCAGCATGATCGGCATGTTCACCCCGAATTCCACCTATATCCCCGCCTGGTCGGAATGGGTGGTGAGCGTGGGTCTGGTGACCGCGGGCGTGCTGGCCGTGGTCTTCATCAGCGAAAACATGCCGGTGCACGAGGAACACGAACCTCAACCGGCCCACTAAACCCTCAAGCAGCGTTGGAGGCGCGGGTTGCGCCTCCGGTACCCCGGTGTCCCCCACAGGATGCCGGGGTTTGTTTTTTCAGGTTTCAATACCATGAGATCACTTCAAATCGCTTGCTTCCTTTCAAGCGATAAATAGAGAAATCTGTTGTGTCGACGGTAAGAATGCTCCGTTCACCCATCCGATTGGCCAGCCACACTAAAGCAGCATCGGCGAAATCGATATCCTGATCTGCATATTTGTCGATATAGCGGGCAATCTCCGGATAATCACTGACCGGAACATCATGGATTTCCACCCCACCGCGACCGATCCAGTTCAGAAATTCGCACTTACCCGGCGCATCCAGAAAAAAGCAGGTTTCGACCACTACCGCTGGCACGGTGATCAGCGCTGCTGACTGCCGTTGCAGAAACCTGACGGCGGCCTGATGCAGGCTGTCGCCTCGAATATAAAGGGCGACCAGGAAGCCGGTGTCAACGATCAGCCTTATCACGCAGTTTTTCTCGCAGCAGTTGCTTACTCTGACGGGCGATATCGCCGGTGTGGGTGTGATCCGCTCCGAACCCACTGGCGCCTAATTCATAGGGCGTAGGTTGGCGAACTGCCGCCGCTAAAAATAAATCCAGCGCCCTTTTCACCGCTTCGCTCTTAGTGATTCGGTGAGTTTGGCAGTATGCAGTGAGTTGTTTTGCGGTGGACTCGGGCAAGCGAACAGAAACAGGCATGAGATTTACCGATGTATTACAAATTTCCTAAAATTGTAACACATTTGGGATTTCTGTTCCTGAGAGCACCGGTGTCCTCACCGGCTTGGTAAACTTGCCAGAATCCTTTCCCGAACATACAAAGAACCCTACCATGACGACTGTGACCATAGAACTCGCCGATCAAGTGTTTGCCGACATACGGTATAATCCGGAACAGTTGGCCAAGGAGATGCGTCTTACCGCCGCGGCCACCTGGTATGAGCAGGGTAAGATTTCCCAGGAGGTGGCCGCAACGCTTGCCGGATTGAATCGTACCGATTTCCTGCTCGCGCTGGCGCGGATGGGCAAGGACTCTTTCCAGGTCGATTTTGCCGATTTGGACAGGGAGCTGGCTCGTGACTAAAACTGTTGGGGGCATCTCGGCAGCGGTGAGATTCTCGCTTGGCCCGGGGTGGTGCTACTGGCTTCCCAATCTCGTATTTCTTCACTTTTTCCTTGACAAACATACTCATTAGTTCTGATGATATGAATAAGTCGTGCAGAGTAGGTATTGTTCACCTTCAACGGTGGTAGCCGGCGCCCTCCCTGTACTTCAGGCGAATTTTGCAACCACCCTGGTCGAGTACACGTAGCTTATAACCGAAATTTGTGCGATGCAGCAAAAAAGATTGTTTTATAATCAATTAGCTAACTTTCACAACTTTAAAAGGCTGATGAGGGGAATCTGTTATGAAGTGGTTAATGACGATATTAATGATTTTAATGTTGTATGGATGCGATAAGAACTTTGGTATCTTATTTAGTGTACCCCAGATCAAGCAACTATCTAATCATTGGGAGTCAGTGACAAATGACTTGTTCAAAAAGGAATTCGTTGCGAGCTTGGAAGCTATTGAAGTTAATTACTTTGATAATACGGCTGTACTTTATTTTTCGTCTGATAAAGTTGCTATTCGTATAGATCTAAAAGATTTCTCATGCTATGATTCCTTCTCTATCCCTGACAAAGATTAAGTTGATTTTTTCTTACGATCCAGTGACAAAAACCACAACTTTTCATAAAGACAATTTTAAGTATTGGCCTAGCCGCGACCGAGCAGAACCAATAAAATCTGACCCCTATTACTCGATGTTATCCGATATGACAAAGAGTACATCAATCTATATCGGCGATATCAGCTACGACGGCTATATCAGACAATATTTTCTGGTATTCGATAGCGCAGTAGAGCCACTAGGACAGAGATGTTATTCTCAGCTTAGAACAATAACGGTCAGTAAAATCGCATCTAAAAATAATTAGCCAGCGTACCCGGATGGAGCGGAGCTTGCGGAACGCAATCCGGGTTCCGCCCTGATGGATGGAGATAAGCCGTGGCAAAAATTGATCGGATCAAAGAAGAAATCGGGTGGCTCAAGGTAGTTTTCGGTATTCTTGTCGCCACAGACATTTCACTGCTGGCCTGGCTGGCTGAGAAATTCGCCAGCGCTCCCAAGGTCCAAGTGATAGTGAGCTTGGTTGTAGTCGTAATCGTGACCGGGGCGATAGTATGGGTTAATCATGTGGCCTACGGTCGCATCCAACAGTTGGAGGACCTGTAAATGGACTGGATACCTGTTGCTGCACTGCTGGTGTTCTTGGTTGGGCTTGGACTCGTGCTTCGGGAAATCGCATCTCATAGTAGGAAGCAATAACCAGCGTAGCCCGGCTGGAGCGGAGCTGGCGGAGCGCAATCCGGGTTCCCCCCTCAAACCCCGGATTCCGGCCTTCGGCCTGCATCCGGGCTACCGCTACTGCTTTTCAGGCCACGCATACTACTGCTTCTAATAGCTTTTTTAACAATCAAACCGAATCACCAGCATCCCGATTACTCAGCGAACTCAACTTCTCAAGGGTGTCAGGATATTGGCGCACCATCATGATCAGGGCGGCTGCTTGAGCATTGGGCCTGGCGCGGCCCTGTTCCCAATTCTCCAGGGTACGTGTGGATACGCGCAATTGGCGCGCGAACACGGTTCTGGAGACTTGCAGACGTTCCCGCGTGTCACGGATAAACTGAGCATCGACCGTCAGCGTTGGCCTGTCTTCCACCGCATGCGTGCGCAAGGTGATCCTCCCCTCACGCTGCTCGCGCATCGCGTGTACGCCAGCGATCAACTCATCGAACAGCTTGCGTTTTTCAGTCATCGCTTGTGCCTCCGGGCAGCCAGTTTAGCCTCAATAGCCTGTCTCAACATTCGCTTCTCTTCAGGCGTCAGGTCGGTTGCCTCGTCTTTATCGTAGATCATGAAGAACCGGATCTGAGAGTCCATCCTCAAGTAATAGTAGCAAGATCGCCGAGAGATGATGGCCTAATCAAATCTGCAGCCGACAGCTTCGCCGCCGCTGAGCTTGAGGCGTGCGCCGCCTGAGGCGGGGAGGCAAAAAACCATTCGGCGGAGTACGGCCTTGTGGCCTATTCCGCCCTACGCAGCCTGTATAACTTACCGTGGGAGGGAGTTATGCAGGAATTACAGAATAAATTGTTAGGTGAAAGAGACACAACGGCTCTTGACTGTGTACACACATTTGTGTACAGTCAAATTCATGAAGAGACGCGAACTGGAGAGAATCCTCCGCCAATTGGGCTGGAAATTCCTGCGCCACGGAGGCAAGCACGACGTCTGGACCGACGAGAAGCGGGAAGAAGCCATTCCGCGTCATACCGAGATCCACGAAAAACTGGCGCAGGCGATTCTTCGACGCGCCAAAGGAAACCCCTGACCTATGCGATTCCAAGGACGCATCTATAAAGATGGCAAGTTTTGGTTGGCTGAAGTCCCCATTCTGGACGCAATGACGCAAGGCCATACGCGCAAGGAAGCCTTGGCGATGGTCACCGATCTCCTGGAAACCCTGGCGAACCGGCCGGGATTCTCGGTCCAGGTTCACCCAGGGAAGGATGAGGCGTTTGAATTAAGCGCTACGGATACGCGGGGTCTGATTAGCCTGTTGCTGCGGCGGCAGCGGGAACGCAGCGGACTGTCCTTGGCCGAAGCCGCAGCGCGGTTGGGGGCGAAGTCCCGCAATGCGTACGCGCGGTACGAGCAGGGAACGTCCGTGCCAACGCTGGATAAACTGACGGAGTTGCTGCAAGCGGTTGCGCCTGACCAAGACCTTGTCCTCCAGCAAAGCATGGTGGCATGATCCGCATCCAGCCCGTGTAGCCCGGATGGAGCGGAGATTGCGGCGCACAATTCGGGTTTTGCCCCCAAACCCCGGATTCCGGCCCTCGGCCTGCATCCGGGCTACCGCTAATGTCTACGAAATTACCGATTGAGAAATGGCTACCATGTATGGTTATAAGTGTGAGTATTGCCAAGAAACTGTTCAACCACGAACGGTAAAACGAGAAGCATTTAAGCACAAAAATGGATTCATCATCCTGGAAGATATTACCATAGGCATCTGCGATGTATGTGGGAATCGGTACTATTCAGCAGATATTCTTCATGCGGTTCATGACATTGCAGCGGGAGCGAAATTGCCTGAAAGAACTGAAGCAGTTCCAGCGTAGCCGTTCAGACCCCCCACCCCAACCCTCCCCCACAAGGGGGGAGGGAGTTTTTGCAAAACAGCAGCTTAACCTATTCCCCCTCCCCTTGTGGGAGGGGGTTAGGGGGAGGGGTGTGAACGTTTACGTTCCAGTAGACCACTTGGCGTAGAGTGGACAATGACCTGTTTGTCACGTAATAGCTCGTAGCGATTCCAAGGACGCATCTATAAAGATGGGGTTATCCACTTAAGCCGGGACGCTTTGCAAGCTGACCGCAGAGGGGTTCCCCTGGGAGCGCTGGCATCTTGCCGGCTGTTGACTGGCGCCGATTGCCCTCAAGCCGGCGAGGACGCCGGCGCTCTCAGGGTCGAATTGTCCCGCTTTAAGTTGGTAGGGCACTGGTTCAGTATGATTGTTGAATAACTAACTGAATATATTAAATTATTCGGATAATAAAGCGCAAACATGTGCGGAGGTTCATGATGCCAAATTGAGAATTCAAAAGCTGCCTATCTTCAGTATTTGATTAACAATC
>CAIMUS010000073.1 GCA_903844665.1 uncultured Pseudomonadota bacterium | reverse complement strand
GCCCTCAAGGATAGTAACCTACGTTTGCGCGAGACGGCGGCGGAGGTGCTGGCACAGATCGGTGCGCCGGCGGTCGGGCCCCTCATCACCGCCCTCAAGGATAGTAACCTACGTTTGCGCGAGACGGCGGCGGAGGGTGCTGGCACAGATCGGTGCGCCGGCGGTCGGGCCCCTCATCACCGCCCTCAAGGATAGTAACCTACGTTTGCGCGAGACGGCGGCGGAGGTGCTGGCACAGATCGGTGCGCCAGCACGGAAAAGGGATCAAGTTTAATCTTGACCTATCTCAAAATCAGCTTAAGCTGCTGAACTATGAGGCATACTTATCCGGAACTCACGTTAATACCAACTCCGATTAGGTTGGATGCTGAAAGGCGCGCCTTATAGCCTTGTTATAACGCCAAAACTTATGTAGAAATGGTGTAAAATGAACAACAAGGGTTTTTATCGTCAGTTGGATGTGGCATTGAGCGACCATTGCTTGGTTTTCAAGGGTCGCTTTCTATGAGACTGCTCACTGAATAGGGGTGCCCATGCGAGAACGGAACAAAATCACCAGTATGATGAACGGTATAACCTCCGAGATTGAGGATACTTATGAGCTTTCTCCTTTACAGGAGGGAATGCTCATACACACGCTGCGCGATAAGGGCGTCGGAATGTATGTAAATCAGGGAGTCTACACGTTTGATAATTTGAATATTGCTGCGCTGGAGGGCGCATGGCAATACGTGGTGGACCGTCACACGATACTGCGGACATCGTTTCACTGGGAGGACCTTGACAGTCCACAGCAAGTGGTGCATCGCAAAATCTCCGTCAAAATGGAGACACATGACTGGCGTGAGTTGTCTCCTTGGGAGCAGCAATTGAGACTAAGGCAGTCCCTGCGTGAAGACCGCAATCGTGGTTTCGATCTCACCAAGCCGCCCCTTCTACGGCTATTACTCTTTCGACGTTCCCAGCATTCCTACTACCTTGTTTTCAGCCATCACCACCTCCTCTTGGATGGCTGGTCTCATCCGCTTCTCCTCGCCGAAGTTAGGGCATTTTATCAGGCGATCATAAGAAACCGGAAGTTGATTCTCCCGCCTCCCCGACTTTATCGCGAGTATATAACTTGGTTAAGAAGGCAAGATATAGGTAAAGCAGAAGCGTTTTGGCGTGAATATTTGCGCGGAATAACCGCTCCGACTCCGCTCCCCGCGGACCTGGGTGCCCACCGTCAAAGAGGATTTCAGTTGCACTTTGACGAGTGGAGGACGGTGCTCCCCGAACCTCTGTGCACGGCTCTGCAATCCGTAGCACGGAAATGTCATGTGACGCTCAATACGCTTATTCTCGGAGCATGGGCGATTGTGTTAAGCCGCTATAGCGGCCAGCAAGATGTGATGTTCGGTATGCTGGTGTCCGGCCGCCCGCCTTCATTAGAAGGCGTCGAGTCGATGATCGGTATGTTCCTCAATACTTTGCCGGTACGCGTAAAGGTCGACGTCCACCAGCCGCTGAGTGAATGGCTGGAACAACTGCAGAGGCAACAAAGTAACCTGCAACAGTACGAATTTAGTCCACTCAGGATGGTTCAAAGCTGGAGCGAAATTCCGCGTGGCACCCCGCTGTTTGAATCCATAGTGGACACCAACAATACACCGCAACAGAGAATGCAGGCGACCGCGAGCCCACAGCAAGGCGACAGGGTTTACAAAGTTCTTCCAGCGTCAATTAACCAGAATTTCCCATTGCTTCTCTACATACAGCCGGCGGCCGACGAGCTGGTAATGACGCTGACCTACAACGCGCGGCGTTTTACAGCTCCATCAATCACGCAGGTGGCGGAACAACTGCGGGCTTTGCTCGCGGCCATCGCCGAGGACGGGGATCGGTGCTTAGCGGATTTACCTTTAATGTCCCCAACGGAACGGAATCGAGTCGTCCTCGAGTGGAACCAGACACAAACTTCTTATCCCAAAGACCGGTGTCTACATCAACTCTTCGAAGCCCAGGTAGAGCGCACGCCAGCTGCCCGAGCCATCAGTTATTTGGATCAGCAACTGACTTATGGCGAGTTGAATGAACAGGCCAACAAATTGGCTCACCAGCTTCGCGCGCTGGGCGTTCGCTCCGGAATGCGTGTCGGTTTATGCATTGAGCGCTCCATACCCATGGTTACTGGATTCTTGGGTATCCTCAAAGCGGGCGGAGCCTACGTTCCGCTGGATCCTAACTATCCCTTGGCTCGTCTGAAATTCATGCTGCAAGACGCACAGGCTGATGTGCTCCTGACCCAGGAGAAGATGCTCGCTCATTTAGGAGGACTGGCTAGCCGAACTATTTGTCTCGACCGCGACCAGTCTTCTTGGGAAAACCAAACTGCCGGCAATCCTGAAAACGTTGCAGATCCGGAAGATCTAGCTTATGTGCTGTACACATCCGGCTCGACAGGTGTTCCCAAAGGTGTGGCCGTTCCCCATCGCGTTGCGGTCAATCGAATGCACATCGAGTATGATCCGTTCGAGCCTGAAGAGGCTCTGTGCGTCAAGACATCATTGAGCTTCGTCGATTCCATTTGGGAAATGTTTTCCGCATGGCATCACGGACTCTGTGCAACGCTGGTTCCGGAGCGGCATGTACAAGATCCCCGTTTACTGGTAGCAACGCTCGCCTCGGCCGGAGCAACTCGCATCGTTCTGGTGCCTTCTCTGCTGCGGTCGTTACTCGACTCTGAGGTTGATTTGGCTGAACGTCTCCCCCGGCTTAAACACTGGATCAGCAGTGGTGAGCCGCTGCCTTCGGACTTGTGTGCCAAGTTTGCCCAGCGCTTGCCCGATGCGGTCCTTACCAATCTCTACGGCACCAGCGAGATTTGGGATGCGACGCGTTGCGACTCACGCCAGCGATCTCCAGGTGAGCCGCTACCGATTGGAAGACCACTGGGGAATGTGCGTGTTTATGTCCTCGACGAACTTCTCCGTCCTGTTCCCATTGGTATCCCTGGCGAATTGTGCATTGGGGGTGATGGCTTAGCGCGCGGCTATTGGCGCCGTCCCGATTTGACGGCCGAGAAATTTATTCCAGATCCTTTCAACCAGGAAGCCGGCCAGCGTTTGTATAAGACCGGCGACTTGGTGCGATGGCTTCCCGATGGCAATATTGAATATCTTGGCCGAAGTGACCAGCAGTTGAAATTGCGCGGCTTTCGCATTGAGCTTGAAGAAATCGAGAGCGTGCTGCGTCAGTACGATCGAATCCAACAGGCAGCGGTAACAGTTACGAGCAATGAGCAGTTAGTAGCCTATATTGTCACAAAAGATGGACTGGTTCCGAAGACAGACGAGTTGCGCAAATTTGCTAGCGACCGTTTGCCGGAGCACATGATCCCGATTTTCTACCTCACGCTGGAAAAACTTCCACTGACACCCAGCGGCAAAGTTGACCGCCGGGCGCTGCCTGCTCCGAAAGAAGAGGAACTGGACAAGTCCGTGGCAAATGACGGTCACTCCAGGCTGCCGGAAACCTCTACTGAGAAGACCATCGCCCGTGTTTGGGTGGAAATACTTGGCGTGAAGGTAATTAGCGCTGACAGTGACTTTTTTCATCTGGGGGGACACTCTTTGTTGGCAGCGCGTATTGCCTCGCGTCTGAGTAGGGTTCTCAAGATGGAGGTGCCACTGAGCAGCCTGTTTGAAGCTCGTACAGTGGCCAGTCTGGCTGCGTGGATAGACACGCTACAAGAAAAGGGGGTTAGCGAAGAGACTCAAGTGATTCCCGAGTTGACGCGAGCTGAGCGCGGCAAGATGGCACCATTGTCGTTTGCTCAGCAGCGGATGTGGTTTCTCGACCAGCTCAATCCTGGAAGCATTTCTTACACAGTCCCCAACTTAATCCGCTTTGCCGGCGTGCTGAACGTTGAAGCGTTGTGTCTCGCTCTAACCGAAATTGTACGTCGGCACGAATCTTTGCGGACTACCTTCATTACGCATGACGGTGAGCCATTTCAGGTAATCCATCCATCCGCCGATGTTCATTTACCGGTGATTGATCTGACGGCGTTTTCTGAAGACGAGCGTGAAAGCATGGTGCGCAGGCACGCACGTGAGCAAGCCCGTGAGCCGTGGGATTTGCTTCGTGGGCCGCTTTTTCGAACCAGAATCTTCCGACTTTTGCCCGGCAATCATGTATTCGCGTTAACCATGCACCATATCATCACCGACGGACGATCGCTGGGCGTCTTTGCTCATGAACTCGCAGTCCTTTACCGTGCCTTCCTCGAAGGGCGTCCTTCCCCATTGCCAGCTCTGCCGCTTCAGTACGCCGACTTTGCCATCTGGCAGCGTGATTGGTTGAAAGGAAACCATCTCGACAAGCAACTGAAGTATTGGAAAGCAAAGCTTGACGGTGCGGCACAGCTAGAGTTGCCCATGGACCGACCACGCCCGTCAGTTCACCGTTATCGTGGAGCACGACGGACATTCCAACTTTCATCTGGCTTAGCAAAACAATTACAGGAACTGGCTCAGGAGGAAGGGACAACGATGTTCATGGCGTTGCTCGCCGGTTTTCAGTTGCTGCTCTCGCGATGCAGCGGTCAAGACGATATCAGCGTCGGGACGCCAGTTGCCAACCGCGGTCAAGCCATTCTCGACAATCTGATTGGTTTTTTCGTCAATACGCTCGTCATGCGAACTGATCTGTCGGGCAACCCGACGTATCGACAGCTTCTGCGACGAGTCCGGGAGACTTGTGTAGGAGCTTACGATCACCAGGACTTGCCGTTCGATAAGCTCGTGGACGTGCTTCAGCCGCAACGCGACCTCAGCCGGCATCCGCTGTTCCAGGTGATGTTCGTCCACCAAAAGGCAGCAGGAGACACGGTAACTGTCCCCGGCATTTCCTGGCGACAGCGGGCACCGGAACTGGAAACATCGAATTTCGACCTTTTGCTGGTCGCCCATGAGACAGAGGCGGAACTGGAATATACGCTGCAATACAATTCGGATCTTTTTGAGGCCACTACCATCGACCGAATGGGGCTCCACTTGCAGCTTCTTTTTGAACGTACCGTCACTAATCCAGATCGTCCTTTGTCCCAGATTCCTCTGTTGTCAGAGTCCGAACAACGACAAGTGCTGATAGAATGGAATAATACCGGTTCACGACCCAAAGAAGAGCGGTGCATCCATGAGCTTATAGAAGAACGGGCTTACCAAGATCCTGAAAGAACGGCAGTCCGTTTTAACCAGCAGAGGTTGAGCTACGGCGAGCTTGACCGCCGTAGTAATCAACTTGCTCGTCGCTTACAGACCCTGGGCGTTGGTCCAGAAACCATCGTGGGATGGTGCGTCGAACGATCGCCAGAGATGCTTGTTGGTCTACTCGGAACGCTTAAGGCGGGAGGGGCTTTCCTGCCGCTGGACCCAGCGTATCCTCGCGAGCGACTGGAATATATGCTTCATGACACGAGGGTGTCTACGGTTCTGACCCAGCAGAGGCTAAGAGACTGCGTTCCGGAAGGGCCAAACCAGTTGATCTGCCTGGACAGCGATTGGGAAAGCATCGCTCAGGAGGATGATGGGCGACCGGATTGCAAAGCCGAACCCCACAACCTGGCTTACATCGTATATACATCGGGATCCACAGGAGTCCCCAAGGGCGTTTTGGTCG
Source organism: uncultured Pseudomonadota bacterium (assembly GCA_903844665.1). Taxonomy (GTDB): domain Bacteria; phylum Pseudomonadota; class Gammaproteobacteria; order Competibacterales; family Competibacteraceae; genus CAIMUS01. The sequence continues at coordinate 4,821 of CAIMUS010000073.1, read as the reverse complement.
AGCACAAGAGCCTAACCAATGTGATCTGTGCTCAAATTCCTGAGTTTAAAATTAGCCCGGAAAGCCGTGTACTCCAAATGCTCTCGATAAGCTTCGACGCGGCCATAGGCGAGATTTTTCGCACTTTAGCAGGGGGAGCGACGCTCTGCCTGGCGTCGAAAGAGGAACTGCTGCCCGGACCGGGTCTGATCGATATTCTTCGTGATGAGAGGATCACAACGGTAACGATGTCGGCCGCAGCTCTGGGAGCACTTCCTTTGGTCAACGGTGAGTTGCCGGACCTGCAAACGTTGACGGTCGGCGGCGAAGCGTGCTTGCCTGAATTGGCGGCACGGTGGAGCAAAGGTCGTCGATTTATCAATGGGTATGGACCGACCGAAACGACCATAGGAGCCACTCTGGCGACAGAGTGGAACCTGGATCGCAGACCACCACTAGGTCGGCCGCTTCCTAATGTAGAAGTATATGTCCTGGATCGCTGGATGCGACCTGTTCCTGTGGGGACGCCTGGCGAACTTTATATCGGCGGCATCGGGGTCACTCGCGGCTATCTCAATCGGCCTGATTTGACTGCGGAAAGGTTTATACCGAATCCTTTTAGCAAATGCCCTGGCGATCGCCTGTACCGAACCGGTGACTTGGTACGATGGTTGCCCGATGGAAACCTGGACTTTCTTGGCCGCATCGACCAACAGGTAAAAATCCGCGGTTTCCGGATCGAACTGAGTGAAATCGAATCCGTTCTGAGTAAACACGAACAGGTCGGGCAATGTGTAGTAGAGGTACGTGAAGAACGGGGAGTCCGGCGTCTGGTCGGGTACGTCACCCCAAGGGATAAAGACAAACTCTCGCCTTCCGAACTGCGTGCATTCCTGATGATGCGCCTTCCCGATTATATGATTCCTGCATTCTTGATGGTGCTGCCTTCACTGCCGCTGACCGCCAACGGTAAGATTGATCGCAAGGCTTTGCCGACGCCCGACGCCGACCAGTTAACTTTGGAAACCCCGTTTGTAGCACCGCGGACAAAAACGGAAAAAGCGCTCGCTCGCATATGGGCCGACGTCCTCGGTTTGGAGCAGGTAGGAATTCGTTCCAATTTTTTCGAGCTGGGTGGTGACTCTATAATGAGTATCCAGATCGTGGCTCGCGCAACCGAGGCTGGTTTAAAATTGACTCCGAAGGACCTATTCCAGCATCAAACCATCGCCGAATTGGCCGAGGTCATCGAAACCGGCGAACCAGTCGAGGTCGAGCAAGGTATGATCACGGTACCCTTGCTGCATAAAAACCTTACCCACAACGAATTGAGGCCCTCCGACCTGGGCGCGGCAGGGTTAACCCTGGCCATCGAGACCGCTATCAGCACAACGGATAGAACGAACAGCAGCGCAGTTTAGTCATAACATACCCTCACCATTCGCTCTATAAAAAAGCGAAAAATTTAATTAATTTTATTTTTATTAATCATAAGCTTAAGCTTTAATCGCGGCATTAAACACATTTTTAACAAGTAAATTTTGGTGCAGCAGCATTCTCTACCTCGGCTGACTATCAGATAAAATACTACTTATAACGCATTGATATTAATGGGCAAAAAATATATATTTCTTTATTTATCAATAAGATAAAAATTAAGTTTTTTAGGATTTTATATAGCGAATGGTAAGATACCTACTCCTTCAAATTATTAAAAATACCATGCCGTGACTTGCTTCGGATTTATTATTAATTAACTCAACTACTTGTGCTTAGATAGTAGGCTACCCACTTAAGACGGGACAATTCGACCCTGGGAGCGCCGGCGTCCCCGCCGGCTTGAGGGCATCGGCGCCAGTCAACAGCCGGCAAGATGCCGGCGCTCCTAGGTGAACCCCTCCGCGGTCAGCCTGCAAAGCGTCCCGGCTTAAGTGGATACCCACATAGTACAATTACTCTGGGCACTGCCTGCTGGTATGTTTACACGGTGTCGATGCGCTGCTACCCTATTCTCATGCTAACCGCTAAGGTGTAACAATGAAAAGCACTCAACCTACACAAGTCTGTTTCTTTGAAGAAGAGCCGGACATTGGAGACGAAAAAATCATAAATTGTACCCCCGATACTGCAACTCCGGCCAAAACCATGATGTACGCCCGCATGCTTACTATCATTGCCCCCTGCGTCGCCCTGTTCGGCCTGTACCCCGCAACGGTGAATGCGTGGGATTACGGGGGGGGACGAACCGCCGTTTCGCGTGGCCCAGTTGAGGCGCAGCAGCGCGGCGCGTGCGGTGCTGAAGCGGTGACGATCACGGTCGGAGGGCTTGAACGCTGCTATACCCTGTATGTGCCCAACGGGCGGCACGGCGGCCCCATGCCGCTCGTTATCGTTTTGCACGGCACGGGTGGTGCCGGAAATGTAATCCAGAGATTTGTGGGCATCGACCAGTATGCCGACCGGATGAGATTCGCGGTGGCATATCCCGACGCCGTCAGGCCCGACAGTGCCGGCCGCAAGGCACACTGGAATGCCGCACTCCAACAGGCGCCGGACGACGTGGCGTTCCTGCGAGCGCTGGTGGAGGATGTGGCCGGGCGCGTACCGCTGGATAGCCGCCGGATCTATGCGACGGGATTCTCCAGTGGCGGCATGATGGTCTATCGCCTAGCCTGCGATGCGGCCGACCTTTTCGCGGCCATCGCACCCGTGGCCGCGAACATTCCTGCGCCCATTCTGAATAATTGCAGGCCGAAGACACCCTTATCCGTGCTGGCCATCAACGGTGAGGCCGATTTCATCATGCCGATGGCCGGCGGTGCACTTTGCGGTGGTCAGAAAACGGAGGCCTGTAACGGCGGCCGGGTCGCGTCCCTTGACGATTCCCTGGCTGTCTTCGCCCGCCTTGCCGGGTGTGGCGGTGCGCCGACAAGCACGATGCTGCCGCTGCGGCTTCAGGACGGAACGTCAGTCGAGCACCGTGTCTATCCCAGTTGTGCGGGCGGTACGATGGTTGCAGCCTACGTTGTCCATGGGGGGGGGCATGTTTGGCCACCGGTCCCCCCTCGTGAGGCCATGTCCGGTGTGTCCAGCAAAAACCTGGACGCAACCCAGATGATTGTTGAGTTCTTCATGGCGCACAACCGGTAGGGGCCCGCCGTGGTGGCCCCTAAGGGCTGTGCCCCTCCTCGGAAGGCAGCCTTTGGCGTTTCCAGGGACGGCTACCAACTTAAGGCGAGTTCTGTAGATACCGTCTTGAAAGTCAACCCCCCTGAAACTACTCCGAGATAGCACGGAGGCATAAAAACAGTGTCCGGTTCGCAGGCTAACCTTGTGTACATACAGACTCAAAGGTCTAGGATACCGTTCAGCCTTGGGAGGCAAACCGTGGGCAGCACGGGGGGTTATCTACAAAACAGACTCAGCGGTCTTCGGGTGCGTACAACCTCACCGTGTCGCGTGTGGTGGTAGCTAATCACCACAGCGCTTAAGATACAAGGGTGCGTTTTACGCACCCTAAACGTGCCGTGTCTGGTACGCGAGGGCGTGTTGTGATGGGTAGAACGCACCCTACGCTTTACTCAAGGTGTCCCAGCTTAAGCGGATACCCCCGAATTCAGAGCTAAATACCTGGACCATAGTTTGCCGGAAGTAAAGCTGGCTTTTTCAAAAGCTTAGCAGCCAAAAATCCAAGGAAACTTTTGTTTAGGTACTTAGCTCGTAGTGCCTACTGGGATTGCATTTTCATCTGCTGGGCATTCCCTATCACCTTGTGGCAACCGGGGGACAACTTGCTGCTGTTCTCTTGTAGGCATTTGGCGATGAGTCCACCCCCAGTCTGCACGCCACTGCAAAATTCCTTCACGTCATTCTGGCAGGCCTGATGGACTTCCGTGTTCCGCTCTTTCGCGATCGTGATCCGCTCGCGGCAGGCTGTCGACAACTCGCTCTCGTGCTCCTTGAGGCATTTGGCCGCGCCGCCTTGCCCTTGCTGCACGCCGCTACAGAATTTTTGAACGTCTTGGGCACAAGGCCTAGCCGCCTGCGCCATCACATCTGTTGCGGGCAAAACCATCATCCCTAGCATGGCTACTGCATCTACAACGACTGTAAACGCCAAAGCCCTTATCTTCTTCATCTTCTTCATCTTCATCATCATCTCCTCATTTCAGATTGTAATGACTTCGTGAGTAACCCAGTACATGTTTCAGATTATCTGATACATCATACTCGACATCCGATTCTCTTGCTATAACAAAATTTATAAGATTTTTTATTTTTTTGGCTAAAGTTGGTATAAAAATTAACTGGTTTTCAAGACTTTTTGTGGGAACCAAGCTGCAGCAAATCCTGAACTTAACTCTTACTGCGAGGAGTTTTGGCAAGTTGTTAATGGGCGTAACCAGCCTAGCGCTCTATATGGGTCGTCAATCACTTACACCAGCCCCTTCAGTTCAGGGCGCCTGTAGGAGCGAGCTTGCTCGCGAACAGCACCAGCTTACTTGGGGTGACCACTCCCTTCGCGAGCAAGCTCGCTCCTACGCCAGAGCGAGCGACTGGTTACGCCCGTTGTTAATTTTCTTCAGTATAAAAATATGGTTGTTGAAAATACTTCTCGGCTCCACTTGAGTCCACAAAACTCCTTAGAAGAACCGCGATTCTTTTAGTTACTAGTCGAGGAATCCGAAAAACTTTTTTATTAAACTCGACTATCAAGGATTTTTCCCTTGACAAAACTTCTGGATGAAGTTCTAGTATTGCTAGAAACTGTAGGCTTTATTCAAGAAGGCGCCCATGATCTTCACCACACCGCTACCGTTTATCAAGGAGTTTATCGACCAG
>CAIMUS010000072.1 GCA_903844665.1 uncultured Pseudomonadota bacterium | reverse complement strand
TGCAGATCGGCCGCCAGGAAGGTTTACTGGAGGGTATTGCGCTGGGATTGAAACTGAAATTCGGCGCGGCCGGCTTGGCCCTCTTGCCCGAGATTCGGGAGATTCAGGACGTGGCGGTGCTGGAAGCCATCTTGAAAGGTCTGGAGACCGCAGACGAGTTGGAAGCCTTGCGCCAGCTCTATCATTAAGCCAGCGTAGAGTGCTTCCGGTTTTTCCCCTCCTTGGATAAGGAGGGGTGGCGCGCAGCGCCGGGGTGGTTTGAAAAGGAGGGGAAGGCAGCAATACCTACCCTTGTCAGCCCCGCAAGCAGTGGAGAGGGGACTAAACGGTTACATTACCGCTGTGAGTGCGATTAACGTACAGCCAGAGACCGGTTTATGTCGTTACTGACGTTGAGTTTAGAGCCTGTTCTCAAACTGACCGAGGAGCAGTTTGCCCGGCTGTGCCGCGTCAATCCTGAGTTGCTGTTAGAGCGTACTGCGGCTGGAGAATTGCAGATCATGTCGCCTACCGGTGGTGAAACGGGGCTTTTGAATGCTGAACTGGTTGCCCAACTGGTGTTGTGGAATCGCCAAACCAGGCAGGGGATTGTATTTGATTCATCTACCGGATTCCGCTTATCCAATGGAGCGATTCGTTCGCCCGATGTCGCCTGGATTAAACGGGAGCGCTGGGAAGCATTATCGCCATCGCAAAGGCGGGGTTTTGTTCCCTTGTGTCCTGATTTTGTGCTGGAGTTATGTTCTCCGACCGATGATTGGGAAGCATTACAAACCAAACTGCGTGAGTATCTGGCTAATGGGCTCCGCTTGGGATGGTTGCTTGATCCCGCGGGGCGAGTTGAAATTTATCGATCGGGTCAATTAGCCGAGCTTCAGACAAGACCGGCTACGCTGTCCGGGGAAAATGTTCTGCCAGAGTTTGTCCTGAATTTAACGGAGATTCTGAAGCCATGACTAAGCAGACTGCATCGCTAGTTCACCAACAGAAACAGTCAGTGACACCGCAGGTTAGTGGTGTTTTGCAACGCCAGTGCGCTTGTGGCAATCACACGGTCGCGGGGAATGAGTGCGAGGAGTGCAGCAAGAAGGGCTTGACCTTGCAACGCGCTTCGCTCTCGCCTCACGATAGGGAAAAGGAAGGTCAAGAAGCGCCACCCATCGTGCATGAAGTGCTGCGCTCGTCGGGACAGCCGCTTGATTCTGCTACCCGATCATTTTTCGAGCCGCGTTTTGGCTATGACTTTAGTCAGGTGCGAGTACATACAGATTCAGACGCTGCCAAGGCTGCTCAATCTATCAGTGCACATGCCTTTACTATGGGTCGAGATATTGTATTTGGAGCCAACCAGTATATGCCGTCTACCGAGGCGGGAGGACAGTTGTTGGCACATGAACTTACTCACGTGGTTCAACAAGGAAGCAGTTCAAATTCGATATTACGAACTCGCCTGAAAGTAGGACGAAGTGCTGAACCCACAGCGATGGGAACACATAACGATAGAACAGAGAGTAATTCCGCAGGTGCTACATTAGGTTATGGTGATGATAGTTTGGAGAAGGAAGCTGCGATGGTAGCTAGTCAGCTGATTTCTGATAATCGAATAGGTTGGAATTCAGCGCATAAGAAGATTGGAACAATAATCATCCAGAAGAAAATAGAAGCAGCCCCTGCTATTCAGCGGTCAATGGATCAAACGGCCAGCTCGAAGCAAAAAGATATCAATTCAAATCGTTCCAATGAAGAAAAAGAAAAAATATATTACGAGGAAAAAGCTGATATTTTGCATCGTTATATTCTGGAAAACAAACCAGACAATATTATAGATATTATTATTAGTCACCCTAAAAAGGGAGAGTACATAGATAATATTTACAAAAACAAATATAAGTCAGTATTAAAAAAAGATATAATTGGCATATTGTTACTCAAATATTCCAAGAACGATAATCTCTTAATAAAAGATAATTACATACAAGAATGCGTCGAGTTTTTTTACGGAAAAAAGATAATAGACTTTGAACATGATGAATCGCTTCTAAAGCTAAAAAATATCAGCAAAGAGAAGTCTGATATAAGGGACTTTTACAAAAAAGAGATAGAAAAGCTCAATAAAGAAATTGTCGACTTGAACGAAGAGTTGAAGAAGGACAAGTTGAAGAAGGACGAGGAGAATAAGAAAAAATCAAACAAAAATATCAGCAATACAAAGCAAGGACAAGAGGGTGCTAGTCCGGAACCAAATGAATCCTTCATAAAGGATGAGAAAGCAATCACCATACTTACAAGTGGGACAAATGAAGTTGATGATACATTTAAGGATAAATATACGGAAGAAAATTTGCTTATATTATCAAAAAAATATTTTGTAGCTAAGAATGGAGCATTTGACAGTTATGAAGCTGCTAGAGATCTGAGCGAGGTATTAACAGGAAACAAGGATAACGGATACTTCATAGAATGGAATGGAAGAAATAGGGATGCAGACCGACGACATGCAGCTTTCCGCGTATATGATTTTGTACGTCAAAAGTTATCTGAAACCAGACAGGAAAATCTCCCACTAAAAATAAATTTAGTTGGTCATAGCCATGGTGGGAATGTGATGATATTAGCTGCCAATGGGATAAGAGACAGACTCCCTACTACTAACGTAAAAATAGTCAATCTTATTACTCTTGAAGCACCAGTCAGGGAATATCAATTGGATAAGGTTTTTTACAAGGATATTGATGAACAGACGATGAAGTTTACCCAAACTTATGCTTATGGGGATATTGTTCAAAATATTGGATATAACGATATTGGAGCGCAAACTGTCAAGACTGTTTTAGCGATGATTTTTACATTTCCTATCGGGCTCTTGGCCGCCTTACGTATAGGTCCTGATCCACACCTATTTGAGAAAGCTAAGAACATTCAAATTGATAAATATCACAGCATTAAAACAAAAAAAATGCATAAAGAATTATATAAACATTTCTATGAATTGTTTATAGAAGCTGGCAAAGTATTGGGATCAGATCCAGCTATTGAATATCATCAGACAACTCGATGGATATCTTTCATTTCGGAAGTGCTAAATACTGGGAACTGAGCAAGCGTAGCCTGGACTGCGGTTCGTTCCAGCCCGAAAATAAGGTGGTTATAAGGCTGGCAGATTGGCAAGGCAGCCAGCGTAGCCTGGATGAAGCCAGCGTAGCCTGGATGAAGCCAGCCAGCGTAGCCTGGATGAAGCGGAGCTTGCGGAGCGTAATCCAGGTTCTTCGCCCGAACCCCGGATTCCGGCCTTCGGCCTGCATCCGGGCTACCACTCTAACAGCCAGCGTAGCCTGGATGAAGCGGAGCTTGCGGAGCGCAATCCAGGTTCTTCGCTCGAACCCGGATTCCGGCCTTCGGCCTGCATCCGGCCTACCACTCCAACAGGATGTGTTATGGTTCTTTTCCGCCGTAACCGCGTACCGGGTGGCACTTACTTTTTTACTGTCACCCTTCGGGACCGGTCGTCTGATCTCCTGGTTGCATCTATCGATAGGCTACGGTATGCCTTCCAGACGACGCGACATGAGCGGCCATTCTTCGTGGATGCGATCGTCATCCTGCCCAATCATCTGCATGCTATCTGGACCTTACCCGCCGACGATGCGGATTATGCCGGTCGCTGGCGCGCGCTCAAGAGTCGGTTCACCCATCTGCTGCGATTCCAAGGTGTTCCCCTGCAGGCCGATGCCCGTGGCGAATACCGCCGGTGGCAACGGCGTTACTGGGAACATACGATCCGCGACGATGAAGACAGGCAACGCCACATGGACTATATTCATTACAATCCTGTTAAACACGGTCTGGTTAACCGGGTGGCCGATTGGCCGTTTTCATCCTTTCACCGGTTGGTGAAGCGAGGCTGGCTGCCCTTGGATTGGGCAGGTGGTTCGATCATTGACGCGCCCGGCGACTTCGGGGAATGATCCTGGATTGCGCTTCGCAGGCTCCGCTTCATCCAGGCTACGCCGGTACATAGGCTTCGGAGAATGATACTGGATTGCGCTTCGACCGTACCATAAGTATTATTAGCCCGTAGGTTGCCGTGAAAATCACGATTGACTCTGCACCGAGTGAATTTTCATCCATAGGGGCGCCGAGAGAGATCGGCATGACCGTTGGGGAAAGCTCGTGTAGGGCGGACTCGCGCAACGTGTCCGCCGTCATGCCGCCAGCCGCTTTTCCCTTCGGCGGATAGCCTTACGGCGGTTCGCCCCACCTGCTTTCCAAAGTTTGCTTCGGGCCATAAGATTGAATCCGTGTCATCGGTAATGAGACTCACTGACATGAAGTTGGATACCCCTTACATTGAAAAACGTGCCGGTAGTTATTACATCGGCGATACCCGTATCTCGCTGGCTTCGCTGGTCTACGCCTATCTGGATGGGCATACAGCAGAGGGTATTCAGGAATGCTATCCCCTTCTGACGCTCGAACAGATTCATGGCGTACTGGCTTTCTATCTCGGTCATCGTGCTGAGGTGGAAGCCGATCTTGCCGATAAGCGTGAGCGTTATGACCGACAACGTCAGATCACTCGCAACACCGACCCTGCCTTTTACGAACGGATGGCAGCGAGACGGCGTGAGCTTCTCGCAAAGACCTGAATGATCGTCCGCTTCCAAGCCGATGCCGATTTGAATTTTCTGATCGTCCGCAAGTTGCTGCGGCGCGAACCGGGCATCGACTTTCAATCCGCTACCCAGGCCGGGCTTGCGGGCCTCAGTGACCTTGAGGTGTTAGCCGTGGCCGCGCAGGAAGGCCGCCTCCTTGTTAGCCATGACGAAACCACGATGCCCCGACACTTTGCGGAGTTCATCAACTCACGCGAGAGCGCAGGTTTATTGATCGTGAGCCAGGCACTGCCACACAGCATCGTGGTCGAAAATCTCCACTTGATCTGGGCGGCCAGTGAAGCGGAAGAATGGATTAACCGTATCAGCTACCTGCCGCTGTGAGCCAGCCAGCGTAGCCAGCGTAGCCTGGATGAAGCGGAGCTTGCGAAGCGTAATCCAGGTTCTTCGCCCGAACCCCGGATTCCGGCCTTCGGCCTTCATCCAGGCTACCACTCCAACAGGATGAATGATGGTTCTTTACCGCCGTAACCGCGTACCGACATGAACTGAGAGAAGTAAACCATGAATGTGATCAAGACCATTGGTGAAAACGGCCAGATCTCCCTGGGGAAGGAACACGCCGGCAAATCGGTATTGATCGATGAGATCGAACCTGGGGTCTGGGTCTTGAAAATCGGACAGTTCATCCCTGACAGCGAACGCTGGTTGCATGAACCGGATGCCAGGGCAAAGCTGGACGAGGCGATTGCCTGGGCCGAAGCGACACCACCTTCTGACAATCTGGCCGAGATAGAGGCGGCAGTGAATGGTCGATGACACCATACTCATCGACCTGAATAGTCAGGTGTTTCAACGAGACCTGTTCGCTTTGAACAAACAGGAACAGACCGCCCTGTTGTCGACGTTGAAAAAGATTCAGTCAATGACTTGGCGGCAGGTCTATGTCGATGCCGGGTTGAAATGGGAAATCATTCATTCCCGGCAGGGACCGAATGGGCAACGTTTGTACAGCTTCCGAATCGGTCAGGCCTTCCGGGCTGTGGCTTATCGCGAGGGACAGTGGCTCAGATTGCTGAGTCTGCATCCCAATCACGATTCCGCCTACCATTAGCCAGCCAGACTACGCCGGCTCCCCTGCCTGGCGGTGGCTACGCGAAGGGGAGCGGAAGCGGCGCCCGCCACCCCTGGTAAAATATTGTCATGGCTAATCCACCCCTCATCCGCTGGCATCGTCTGCTGGGTGTGCTACTGGACGCGGTGCTGAGTCCCGTCGGCGTCAGCGTCGAGACGGATATCCCCGTGACGGCGGAACCGCCCCGGGCCGATCTGTTGCTTCTCCGGCGCCAGCAGTCCCGCTGGAACGAAGCCCAGCGGCAGCGGCTGGCCGATGGGTTGCGCGATACCGACGCCGGCCACCTCCTGATCGAGTTCAAATACACCGAAGGGCTGAGCGAAAACGCCTTCATGCAGCTGCTCAGCTATGACTATTTCTACCGCCGTCACCGGCGTCTGTCACGAGACGACGTAGCCTGTTTTCTGGTCAGTGCGACCACGCCGCGAAGCGACCTGCTGACCCGACTGGGTTTTCATCCCACCGATCGGGCGGGCGTTTATGGCCGAAACGACCATCCGCTCCTGGCAGCGATGCAGGTGATTTTGTTAAACGAACTGACTCCGGCGGCCCATAATGCCTTCTTGAAATGTTTTGCCAGCCGACACAAAGAGCAGGAGGCTTCCTTCCGGGTCTTGCAGCATAATGAACTGCTGGGTTCCTCGCTGAGAATTGAACGTTTGATTTATGGTTTATGGAGGTTGCTGATGAAAAACGCCCCCGAGATTCAAGAAATCACGCCGGAATATGTGATGCAACTGGGTCAGGAGTTGATCGATGCGGTGCTGGACTTCACTCCCGCTGACAAGGTGATGAAACACTTCACAGCCGAAGAGAGGCTGGCCGGTCTGGACCTCAGAGAACATCTGGCTGGTCTGGCTCCCCAGGAGCGTCTGGCCGGTCTGGCTCCCCAGGAGCGTCTGGCCGACCTCGATCTCAAGGACCGACTGGCCGGTCTGACGCCTGACCAGATTCGCCACTATCTGGAACAGCTTGAAAAGTCCAACCCACAATAAGGCTATTCCATTATGATGTGGTCGGCGCAACGGGCCAACCCGGGCTACCCACTTTAAGACGGGACAATTCGACTCCGGGATCGCCGGCATAAATCCGGCCAAAGGCCGGTGCTTTCAAAGAGCCGGCGGGGACGCCGGCGCTCCCAGGGACAGACGGGCGCCTGTGGTCAAACCTGTGGTAAGCCCGCTCAGCCATCCCGAACGCCAACCCGCCGCCATTGCCGGGAACGAACCGCTGACGCCGGCACTCCAGCCGCGTCCGGTTTCACCGGCACCGCCGCGGCTCAACCCGGTCTCACAACCCGCTTTCGGCGAATCCTCGAACCTCCGCGCTGCGGAGGTGCCCACCATCCAGGTCACCATCGGCCGCATCGAAATCCGTGCTACGCCGCCGGCGGCGCCGGTCCCGAAACCCCGCCCGGCCTTACCGACGCTGAGCCTGGATGGGTGCCGGTCGCCGAGGATTTGTTGCTGCGCCTGCGAGTGGACGGGTTGGAAAGCCTGTCGTTCAAGCGGGTAGGCATGCCGCCGCGTTTCGTGTTTGACGACGCCTTAAAGGTAACGGTCGTATGATGGACGCCGCCCAGTGGGAAGCCGCCAATGACCGCTATCTGGCCGCCGCGCTGGCCTGGCTGCGGTTGCGCCTGCAACGGCTGGCGCAAACCGGTCAGGGGGGGCAGGCGC
>CAIMUS010000071.1 GCA_903844665.1 uncultured Pseudomonadota bacterium | reverse complement strand
GTGTTGAAAGAAAGTGGTTAAAATGAGAGCTGTTCATTATGGCTTCCGAGGAAGTCAGGGGTAGTTTTTGTCGTTATGATTCTTGCGTAATTACTGATCAATTAGCTACCGGCGTCGGTACATTAGAGCGGGAATTGCTGACGACATAGCTGGTTCACGCGGCACGCAAGAGCGGATGACGATTCAGGCGCTCGCACAACACTTGGTCACGGTCAATGGCAAACATGGGGGTCTCCTTGGACGGTATCAGTAGATCATGCTGTATTATGGGGCCTGCATCACTTTGAATCACACCCCTCGGAGTCAGGATACGATTTGCCGGCCACCTGGATATACAGTAAACTGCGTGCGTTTCCCACCTACGACGCTGGCGTAGCTCAGTCGGTAGAGCAGCTGATTTGTAATCAGCCGGTCGGGGGTTCAAATCCCTCCGCCAGCTCCAGATAAATCAATGACTTAAAAAGTTGCTCAAAGTTTGCCAGGTTCCGGGGTTCCTCTGGGGGTTCCTCTTACATGCCCGCTTGTCTACCTAATCCCGTTCTTGTTCCTAACGTTTGAGTTCAGCGGCCGCCGTAGGTGGTCCGCTGGAACGAAGGGTTAGGTGCCCCGCATAAGATTGCAGCCCCACCCTCCACCGGCTATGATGTGTACGAATGCTTTCAGGAGCACACACCATGCGTACCAACATAGTGATTGACGACAAGCTCATGAAGGACACCCTTCGCGCCACGGGCTTGAAGACCAAGCGAGAGGCTGTGGAGCTTGGCTTGCGCACCCTGCTTCGGCTACGGCAGCAAGAAGAAATTCGGCGCTTCCGAGGCAAGCTGGCCTGGGAAGGCGACCTTGATGCCATGAGGACGGACAAGTGATCCTGGTCGATTCGAGCGTATGGATCGATTACTTCCGGGGCACCGAGACGCCCCAGTGCGAGCGGCTTGATGCTTTGCTGGGCACCGAACCGCTTGCAATAGGTGACCTGATACTCGCTGAGGTGCTCCAAGGCTTTACCAGCGACAAAGACTTCAACCAAGCCAAGAAGCTGCTGACTTCTTTGGTGGTAATCGACCTTGGCGGACAGGACATTGCCATACAAGCCGCCAAGAACTATAGATCCCTGCGAGCGCTGGGGATGTAACCGTTCAGACCCCTCTCCCCGACCCTCCCCCACAAGGGGGGAGGGAGTTATTGCAAAACAGCTACTTAGCGTATTCCCCCTCCCCTTGTGGGAGGGGGTTAGGGGGAGGGGGGTGAACGCTTACCTGGGGATCACAGTACGCAAAACGATCGATACCGTGATCGCAACACGGTGCATTGAAAGCAGGTTCACACTGCTTCATGCTGACCGCGACTTCGAACCGTTCGTGACGCACCTTGGCTTGCGCTCCGTCTTGTAGCGGCACCTAACGATCTAAGCTCAGCCGCCGGCGTAGCACGGTCGGCTGGAGCGTTCAGTTAGGCAAGCTACTCAATGACTACCGAGGATCCGTTCGTACTCGCTGTGGTGACCAATCCAAAACCACACAATATCCTGACCGTCTTCGACGGCAACGGCTCGGTAGTGAATACCAACTCGAGCGGACCAGAACCTTCCAACTTTCTTGAAATGAAGCGAAGGGTGGTAGGGATCACGTTTGAGTATTTTGTAATTTTCATCGGCAAGCCGCTGAATATTCTCAGGCAGTAAGGCATAAAACCGCCAGAACTTAGGGTTGGCGCGATGTTTCACAGGTCAGTACACCGGCCTTCACGAAGATCGCGCAATGCTTCCTCAGCGAGTGCATCAAGACGACCTGCTGCAACATCAGCCTCAAATTGTTTATCCCAAGCCTCAGCGTCAAATTCCTGAAACCAATCTCGAAAGGCGGAAAGGTCCTCGCGGGAAAGCTTAGCTACAGCGACTTCAATCTCAGAAACCATAGTCATTACTAGTTACCTTTTGATACTGGAGCGGCGGTTCGACCGACAACCATTTGAACTCGGTGGCACGTTCAAAACATTCGAGACATGATGCATATCCCGCCCCGCCCGGATAATCCGCCACGATGAAATGTTGGGGTTCGTTCCTCACCCCAACCTACGAGCTCTTCCGCCACACAAGGTCACCGCCAGGAGACATCCGAAGGGAGGCCAGTTTAAGCAAAGACGGGGTGGCAATGAGCAGTCCAGACCGTCGGTCGGAGTGGAGAGAAATCCCACCCGCCCTAACGACAAAGCTCAGCCGCCGGCGGAGCACGGTCGGCTGGAGCGTTCCGTTAGGCACCGGCTGGTTGCTTATGGGGTTTGCGCGCTTCAGCTTGTAAAAGCTTGAGACGCTTCGTTTGCTCTTGCCAGAACTTCAGTTCTTGCTCGGGGCTTAGACCCGAGATTTGGGCCGCTACTTGCTCAGCGCCGCGACGTTTCCATTGGACACATTTCGGTTCACGAATCACCATAGTCAATTACCTGCGAGGGTGAAAATATCTCAATGGCGCGATAGCCTTTGAGCACATTGACTGCGTTATATTTTGGAATTTTTTCAAAGTGCACAATGTGCTTGAAATTCCAACTAATAATCATGCGACAACCGGAAATCGTTGCCAGTGCCACATGCGCCGCGTCATCGGTTGACTTTGGAGTGACTCAAATCTCTTATACATCAGAACTCTGCTAAAATTCAAGAGAAATATTGCTGTGTGAAAGACGCGACATGACGGTGTTGCCTTGTTGCAACGTTGGCAGATACTGTAGGTCGGGTTAGGCGCGCCGACCACCGAACGGTGGGGGATGGCAGGAACGGGCCAGCGCGCCGTAACCCGACATCGCGGCGACCCCGTCTGCAAGCCGGCGGGGACGCCGGCGCTCCCAGGGGACAAACCGGCGCCTCACACTTTTAATTGCCCCCCTGCATTGTTATGTTATTTTCCGCTTTACGTGTACCTTTTCCAGTCCTGTACTAGCTGCATACAGTTTCACAGGGTAATGTCATGAGAACGTACACGATCAAGCAGGCCGCCGAAGTTTTATCCCCCGATAGTTTACTGCGGTGGTCCCTCCGGTGATCTGAAAACCGGATAGGACTCCCCTGCCGGCGTCCTGGTTCGCCAGGCCGGTGAAGCCAGGCTGTTAATGACCGCCTAAATCGTGTTGCTATCTTGTAAGGTTCGTTCCTTTCTGTTGTAATTTAATTGTTATCTTTGCAATTTTGAGTATTATTGTTGTAATTTTACAACTTTCATTTTTTACGAAAGAGGCGGTTAAGCCGTGGAACATTGCGTTTTTATTCAAACCAACAGCCGTCAGGTGGTGGGGGCTTTGGTAGCGGAGTATGCCTTGCGACGGAACTCCGCCCATGCCGACAAGTTCGGCGTTCAGATCATGCATCAGGAAGATTATCCCTACTTTCGGCAACGGCAGGGGCAGTTGTTCCTGCGCGATGGCATCAAGCGCCCCTGGAACAACGAGGACTTGCAATCGTTCACCACGCTGCGCTTTATGCCACCCGAGTTGATGGGTTACCAGGGGCGCGCCGTGGTCATCGATCCCGATGTTTTTGCGCTGGCCGACGTCTGGGACCTGTTGTCGCGCGATATGCAGGGCAAGGCGATTCTGTGCCGGTCCCGCTCCGGCGCCAAGGGGTTGCTCGGCAACTGTATGGCCACCAGCGTCATGTTGCTGGATTGCGCCAAGCTGACCCACTGGAACGTCGAACGGCAGTTCAACGACATGTTCGAGTTCAAGCGCGATTATATGGACTGGATTTGCCTCAAGCTGGAGCCGCGCGAAACCATCGGGCCGATCGAGAATGAGTGGAACGATTTCGACAAGCTCACCCCGAAGACCAAGATGGTGCATAACACCCGGCGCAAAACCCAGCCCTGGAAAACCGGCCTGCCGGTCGATTTTACGCCGACGGAGAGAGTCCGCGGCTTTCCGCCCTTCGGCTGGCTGATGCGCGTCCGCCGGCATTTCTTCGGCGATCATGGCCTGATGGGAAAATATCGGCGCCATCCCGATCCCAATCAGGAAAACTTCTTCTTCGGTCTGCTGCGCGAGTGCGTGGACAAGGGTATCGTTACGGAAGCGATGCTGCGCGAGGAGATGCGGCAGAATCATGTGCGTCATGACGCCTTCGAAGTGCTGGAGCGCACACCACCCTTGCCCGCCCCTCCTCCCACCGCATTGGCGGCCTGATGATCCCGGACAGGGCCGCTGTCTCATTCTTCCACGGATGGAGTGAGAGCCATGGCGTCTTCCGCTATTTGCGCGGATACCTGTGGCTTGTGTTGATCTGGATCATAAGCCAGTTGCGGAGAGCCGATAAAATAAATAAGTTATACTCAAGATCCGCTCAGGCAGCGGTATTCCAGGCTAACGCCTGGTTGTGGAGAAGAATTCGGATTTCCGGCAAGGCCGGGGATAACCATAAAACCCCATTAATTAAAGAGGCAGGCATGATTCCTTTAACCCAAAGTTATGTCCGCGGCGACACCGCCAAACCACTGCTCGAAGACACCCTTGGCCAGTTTTTCGACAGTATTGTCGACCGCTATGCCGACTGTGATGCTGTGGTGTCACGTCATCAGAATATCCACTGGACTTACCGGCAGTTCCAGCAACAGGTGGACGCCCTCGCCACCGGGCTGCTGGCATTGGGACTGGAGAAGGGCGACCGGATCGGCATCTGGTCCCACAATAATGCCGAGTGGGTGACCACTCAATTCGCCACCCCCAAAGCGGGGCTGATCCTGGTCAATATCAATCCGGCTTACCGTCGCGCCGAACTGATCTACGCCCTTAACAAGGTGGGTTGCAAGGCGCTGATCACCATGCCGGTCTTCAAGACCAGCGACTATCTCGAGATGCTGCTGGATGTGGCGCCGGAACTGAAAGACTGCGCGCCCGGCGCGCTGCAAGCCGCGCAACTGCCGGATCTGCGCATGGTCATTCGCCTGGGCGAGGAGAAAACACCGGGCATGTACAACTACGCCGATGTTCTCGCCCTGGGAGGGGAGGCGCAACGGCGGCGGTTGCGGGAACTGGCCGCCGAACTCAAGTCTACCGATGCGGTCAATGTTCAGTTTACCAGTGGCACCACGGGTCAGCCCAAAGGCGCCACGCTGACCCATCGCAATGTCCTGAACAACGGTTTCTTCATCGGCGAGGCCATGAAGCTCACCGAGCGGGACCGGCTGTGCATTCCGGTGCCCCTGTATCACTGCTTCGGCATGGTGCTGAGCAATATGGCCTGCGTTACCCACGGCAGCGCCATCGTCTATCCCACTGAAGCCTTCGAGCCGAAGGCGGTGCTGGAGACGGTGCAGGCCGAACGTTGTACCGGCCTGAATGGCGTGCCCACGATGTTCATCGCCGAATTGAACGATCCGGAGTTCAAGCAGTATGACCTGAGCAGCCTGCGCACCGGCATCATGGCGGGTTCTCCCTGTCCGATCGAAGTGATGAAGCGGGTCATCAGCGAAATGCATATGTCCCAGGTGACCATCTGCTACGGCATGACCGAGACCAGCCCGGTGAGTTTCCAGAGTTCGACCGAAGAGCCGCTGGATCGGCGCGTTTCGACGGTAGGCCGGGTCCATCCACATCTGGAAGTCAAGCTCGTCGATTCGGACGGCAAGACCGTCCCGCCGGGCGCCCCGGGGGAACTCTGCACCCGGGGTTACAGCGTGATGCTGGGCTACTGGGGTGACGAGGCGCGCACCCGCGAGGCGATCGACGCGGAAGGTTGGATGCATACCGGCGATCTGGCGACCATCGACGCCGAGGGTTATTGCAATATCGTCGGCCGGATCAAGGACATGGTGATTCGGGGTGGCGAGAATATCTATCCGCGCGAGATCGAGGAATACCTGTACCGCCATCCCGATATTCAGGATATCCAGGTCGTGGGCGTGCCGGACAAGAAATATGGCGAGGAACTCTGCGCCTGGGTTATCCTGCGGGAAGGCGCCAGCCTGAGCGAGGAGCAGGTGCGCGACTTCTGCCGGGGCCAGATCGCCCATTACAAGATTCCGCGCTATATCCGCTTCGTCAAGGAATTTCCCATGACGATCACCGGCAAGATTCAGAAGTTCCTGATCCGCAAGGCGATGATCGACGAATTGAAACTGCAGGAGGAAGCGACCGCCTGATCCCGGCGGCGCCGGCGGTTGCAACCGGTTTCCCCTGCCCCGCCGCCTGCCGGCGGGGCAGGGGAACCAGGGAACAGGCTCAGGGCAGGCGCGCGACCAGATTTTGGGCCGCCTCTCTGAGCACCGTTCTCAGGGTCACGTTCGTTTCCGTGACCGTGTCCTCGGCGCGATCGAGTTCCTCCACGCCTTCCCAGACGATGGCGCCGTTCTGACTGTCCCAGATCTGGAGAAACAGCCGGATACCCGCGTGATGGGTCTGCAGCACGCGTAGCCCGAAGACGCTGAAACGATCGTTGGATCTCTGGTTGAAGCCCGACAACTTGAGTTGGGCAATATACCGGGTTTGGGTAACCTCGCCGATTTTGCGCAGTATCTCTCTATTAAAAATACCGGCCTGTTGATAGTCGTTGAACATATTCCTGTACTGATCGGCAAATCCGGCCTTATTGAGGGCGCTTAAAGTTTCGGGCAGGGTGACGCACCGCACTTGCGGCCGATCTTCTTTAAGCACATCCGTGAAATCCAACGCAATCGTCTGCTTTTCTTCCTCCTGGCCGGTGACGGTGGCCGGCGTGATAAAGGCAACCCCATATTTTTCCAAATCGCCGGGACTGAGTGCGAACACACTATGCCGGGTCGTGGAATGGACCTGCGGCAGCCCGCAGGCTGTTACCAGCGTGACCAGGGTGAGCAACACCAACCAGCCGACGGCTTGTCGCAATAAGCTTTTATCTCCACTCATGCGATGCACCATATCCTCAGGTTTAAAAATAGCGCATGTTACCGCATTTGGCGCGGATTGGTTACTACTGTAATCCATCCGCCTGACGGTTACGCCCAACGCTTTATTTGACGCTTTGCATCAGCGCGCCCAATCCCACCTCTTCCAGAGTGCCGCGCAGGAACTGTCGAATCTCGGTCGGATCTTCCATGCTCAGCACTTGCTTTAGCAGTTCCCGGGCATGATTTTGGGTAAAAGCGCGGATGACCCATTTGACCCGGGGGATGCTGGGCGCCGCTACGCTCAATGCATCCACTCCCATCCCCAGCAACAGGATTACGCCCAGAGGATCACCGGCAATTTCTCCACACACGCTGATCGGTTTGGCGCATCGATGGGACCGTTGCACCCCTTCGTAAATGGCGTTCAGCACCGCCGGGTGCAGGCTGTCGTACAGGCTGGCGACATGCGCGTTGCTCCGGTCCACGGCCAGCAGATACTGGGTAAGATCGTTGGTGCCGATAGAGAAAAAATCCACCCGGCGCGCCAGGGTTTCGATCTGGTAGAGGGCGGCGGGCACTTCGAGCATGGCGCCCAGCGGCGGCATGGTCGCCGGTTGCCGCTCTTCCTGCAAGTCCCGGTAGGCGCGTTCGAGCAAAGCGCGGGCCTCGTCCACTTCCTGATACCGGCTGATCATCGGCAACAGAATGCGCAGATTTTCCATGCCGGCATTAGCTCGCAGCATGGCCCGCAGTTGGGTCAGGAAAATCTCGGGATGGTCGAGCATCAGGCGGATGCCGCGCCAGCCCATGAAGGTGTTCTCTTCCTCGATGGGAAAGTAGGGCAGAGTCTTGTCGCCCCCGATATCCAGCGTACGCATGGTCACCGGCTGGGGTGCGAACGACTCCAGGAATGTCCGGTAAACCTGGTACTGCTCTTCCTCGGAGGGAAAGGATTCCCGCACCATGAAAGCGAATTCGGTGCGATACAGCCCGACCCCCTCGGCGCCGCTTTCCAGCGAAGGGGCGATATCGGACAGCAGGCCGGTGTTGGCATACAAGGCGATTCGGGTGCTATCGGGCGTTTCCGCAGGCAAATGCCGCAGCGCTTCCAGTTCGACGCTCAGTTTCCTGGCGCTTTTGACCAGCCGCTGGAATTCCGCCCGCATCACCCGGGTCGGTTGGATGATGACCCGGCCATGGTAGCCATCGACCACCATCTCGCTGCCTTCCAGATTGCCGATGGACAAGGCGCCCAGACCCATGACGGCGGGAATGCCCAAGGCGCGCGCCAGAATCGCGGTATGGGATACGACCGAGCCGTGGGTACAGACAATGCCGGCGAGCTGGCCGACCGGCACATCGGCGATCCGCGCGGCGCTGATTTCCTCGCCCATCAGGATGCACTGTTTGGGGTAGCTTTTCAGCTTCCAGTCTTTGCTTTGCAGATACATCAGCAGGCGCCTGCCGATGCCCCGTATATCCTCGGCGCGCACTTGCAGATAGTTATCTTCCATCCGTTCGAAGATACGAGCATGCTCCAGGATGGTGTCGCGCAAAGCGCCAGCGGCCCAGTGACCGGTCCGGATGCGCGCCACCGTATCGCTGACCACCCCCTCATCGCTCAGCAGCAGACGGTAAAAATCGAAAATCTGCCGGGCGTCCATGGGCAGAAGCCGTTCCAGGCGGGCGCTGTTTTCCAGCAACTCTTTTTCCAGCGCCGCCACCGCCGCCCGAAACAGCGCTTCTTCCTCTTCGATATCGTCCGCTTTACGGTCCGGGACCGATTCCAGATTCGCCAAGGGTGAAGGCAGCACGACCGTGCCCACCGCGATGCCGGGCGCGCCGGCGATACCGTCGATGACGACATTACGCTGCTTTTTTCCACCCCTGAGCCTGCTGACCCCGCCGCCGCGCAGGCCGGCGCTGATGACGCCGCCGAGCTGGGCGGCAATGGTAAACAGCAGAGCGACCTCGTCCTCGGAGAACGAGCGCGTCGCCCACTGCTGCGCGACCAGTACGCCGACCACCCGCCGATAGTGGATAACCGGCACCCCGATGAAAGCCTGGAAGCGTTCTTCACCGGTTTCCGGAAAGTGACGATAACGCGGGTGCTGCGACGCATTTTCCAGATTGATCAGTTCCCGCCGTTCACCGACCAGACCCACCAGGCCTTCCTGTAATCCCAGGCGGATCTGTCCCACGGCGGTCTGCCGCAAACCGTCGGTCGCCATCAGCACATAGTGATTATCCGCCTCGTCGACCAGATAGATCGAACAGGCATCGACCGCCATCTCCTCCCGCACCCGCCGCACCACGATGGCGAGCGCTTCATCAAGATGGGTGGCGGCATTGACCTCTTGGGTAATACGACGCAGGACGTCAAGCATCTGAATATTTATCTTTATCGGTAACACCGGCCTTCGGCACAGCGATGGCCGCGGCAGGAACAGGGCCAGGCGGCACGGCTAAGATTCTGCCGTGCTTGGAAAAGCATAATAATACTATAGTTCAGCTAATTGAGAACCGGACCTACGCAGTGATATCCCTGGGAGCGCCGCACCCCAGTGCGGCCTCACTACCAATGCCGCACTGGGGTGCGGCGCTCCCAAGGCGCCAGTGGCAACGAATGTCTGGATAACGATTAGCGAGACTATATACCTTCCGACCGATAAGGGGGGTGGGGGGTGGGTCGAAAATGCCTTGCTCTAACGGCGGGTAACAGTAGGATGGGAGGCCGACTCAAGCGCTACGGCGGGGAAGGAGCGATGAATCGCGGCGCTCACGATTCCAGCAGACAAGACGGCGCGGATACCGCTCGCAAGCGAGGGTATCCGCCGCAGGGTATTTCTTATCGGCAATCTATTCCTTGCGGAATTTATCGTGACAGTTTTTACAGGATTTGGCGGTAGCGCCGAACTGCTCCTTGACGGCGGTCTGACTGCCGCTTCCGGCCACCTGATTCAGCTTGTTGACCTGCTCCTGGAAATCGCCCATCAGTTTCTCGAACTCCTGCCGGTTCTTCCAGATTTCCGGCTTGGCCTTGGTGTCACCGACATCGGATCCCGGCGTAAAGCCTTCCAGGGGCATCTTGCTCAGCGTTTCCAGAAAAGCCGCGTGGCGGGCGACCGCGGCGGCATCGTAGGGAACCTGGCCTTTGACCATGGCTCCAATCGGAGCGAAATTCCATTTGATCAGGGTGTAAACGGACTGGCGATATTCGACCGCATCTTCCGGCTTGACCTCGGCCGCCCCCAAGGCTCCGATATTCAGACTCAATAAACCAACCAGGCTCGATTGCAGTAGCTTTCTGATCATTGCTTAATAGCCTCCACTGAAAGTTATGGTTGAGTACTTTAATGGGATTTGGGCTAAAAATACAGCGCTAGAGGGTTTCGAGCCGCCACTGGCCGGGCGCCAGTCCGGCCAGCGTCCAATCGCCGATGCGGTAGCGGATCAACCGCAAAGTGGGGTAGCCCACGGCGGCGGTCATCCGCCGTACCTGGCGGTTGCCAGCAGCAGTCTGGCCGTCAGGCAGCGGTCGTATGGCAAACCTTTTGGATGAACTGTTGCATGAGCGCCAGTACCCGTTCCCGCGCTTGATGATGCGGCACATGCGCACAATCGGGCAGCAGCACAGTCTCCACCGGCCCGGACACGGCGGCGGCGATGGTTTCGATCTGAGCCGGAGTGCCGTACTCATCGTCCTCGCCCTGGAGGATAAGGGCGGGGCAGGTGATCTTGGGCAGTTCCGCGATAATGTCCCAATTGCGAAAATCCTCGCGCAGCCAGGTATCGGACCAGCCGCGGAACACGGCGTCGGTGTTAGGGCCATGGTAGAGGGCCAGCCGCCGGCGCAGATCGGTGGTTTCGTACAGTTCCTTGGCGGCGCGAATACCGCTGAGCGTGACTTCCTCGATAAACACATGGGCCGCTTCGGTGATAATGGCGCGCGGTCGTTCGGGAAAAGCCGCTGCGAACAGTAAGGCAATCGTGCCGCCGTCGCTGTGACCGACAAGGATGGGCGGTTCGGTGATATCGCAGCGTTCCAGTACCGCCGGCAGGCTGTCCAGGGCTTCGTAATGCAGATAATCGTTGCGGCGGGGTTCGGTCGATGGCTCGGACCGGCCAAATCCCCAGCGTTCATAGACCAATCCTGGCAGTGCGCAGGCATGGCATAACTGAGCCGGGAAATCTTTCCATTGACCGATACTGCCCAGGCCTTCATGGAGAAAAACCAGGGTGGGACCACGGGCGCCTTCCGGCTCGATCCGTTGGGCGTGGAGGCGGCGGCCGGCGGCCTCGATATCGAAACGTTGACAGGAAATCGATGCATTCATTCGAGTACGATAGGGTTTATTTTCGGGCGGTGACGATCTTCTCCGATTCTTTCTACAATAGGCAAGTCGCCTCCCTTAAGTTATGACTCACGTCCCCTGCGTTTTGGCCTGTCGTGCCGCCGTATGACCGCTGGCAGACCGTGTCAGTGCCCAGGCCCAGGAGCGGCCTTGTTCGATTAAGTTGACAAATTGATCATGACGACCCCCCAGCCCTTACTGGAAACGTTACCCCTGGCGCCACTCGCTACCGAACAGACCTGTTTCCATTGCGGTTTGCCGGCGCCGCCGGACGGCCATTACAGCGTCGTCGTGGAGGGCGCCGCCCGGCCTATGTGCTGTCACGGCTGCCAGGCGGTAGCCCAGGCTATCGTGGCCGCGGGCCTGACCGAATTTTACCACCATCGCACCACCCCTTCTCTACGCGCCGAGGAACTGGTGCCGGCGGCGCTGCGGGAATTTGCCTTATACGACCGCCCGGACCTGCAAGCCCGCTTCGTGCGCCAGGACAGCGATTCCGTTTGCGAAGCCTCGCTGCTGCTGGAAGGCATCGTCTGCGCCGCCTGCGTCTGGCTGAACGAGCGTCATGTCGACGCCCTGCCGGGGGTGCTCGAATTCCGCGTCAACTATTCGACCCATCGCGCCCATGTGCGCTGGGACGAGAACCGGATTCATCTGAGTGAAATTTTGACCGCTATCGCCGCCATCGGTTACCGGGCGCATCCCTTCGATCCGGACCGCCAGGAGAGCCTGCAACAGCGGGAACGGGCGGTGGCCTTGCGCCGACTCGCAGTCGCCGGCCTGTGCTCCATGCAGGTGATGATGTTCGCCGTGGCCCTGTATGCCGGCGATTATCAGGGCATGGAAAGTTCGATCCGCGATTATCTGCGCTGGATCAGCCTGCTGCTCACCCTGCCGGTGATGCTGTATTCCTCCCGTCCCTTTTTCAGCGCCGCCTGGAAGGATCTGCGGTTGCGTCAGTTGGGGATGGACGTGTCTGTTTCCCTGGCGTTGATCGGCGCCTTTATCGCCAGCGTCTGGAATACCTGGTGGCGGACGGGCGAGGTCTATTTCGATTCGGTCACCATGTTCACCTTTTTCCTGCTGGGCAGCCGCTTTCTGGAAATGAGCGCCCGGCATCGCGCCAATCAACTTTCCGAGGGCCAGGTACGGCTGTTGCCGGCCAGCGCCATCCGCTTGCGGGCGGACGGGGTGGAGGAAACCGTCAGCGTGGCCGAACTGGCGCCTGGGGAGCGGGTATTGATCCGGCCCGGCGATACCATTCCCGCCGATGGCCGGGTGTTGGAAGGTCACAGCAGCGTCGATGAGTCCCTGCTGACCGGCGAGAGCATGCCACTCGGCAAGACCGTCGGCGCCGCGCTGGTCGGCGGCGCGGTCAACGTGGAAAGCCCGCTGGTCATGCAGGTGGAAAAGGTGGGCGCCGACACGGTGCTGGCTTCTATCCTGCGGCTGCTGGACCGGGCGCAGAGCGAGAAACCGCGCATTGCCCAGTTGGCCGATCGGGTGGCCGCCTGGTTCGTGGGCGCCCTGCTGGTCATCGCCGCCGCCGTGGGTTGGTGGTGGTGGCGGCACGATCCGGCGAGCGCTTTTCGCATCACCCTGTCGGTGCTGGTGGTCACCTGTCCCTGCGCCCTGTCGCTGGCCACCCCGGTAGCGGTGACGGCGGCCACCGGCAACCTGATCCGTCGCGGTCTGCTGGCCACCCGTGGCCATGCGCTGGAGACGCTGGCGCGGGCCACCCATATCGTGTTCGATAAGACCGGCACCTTGACTTACGGCCGTCCCCAGTTGTTGACCGTGGAACCGTTGCGGGACGGCGACCGGCGGCGCTGTCTGGAACTGGCGGCGGCGCTGGAACGCGGTTCGGAACATCCCATCGGCCGGGCGCTGACCGCCGCCGCCGGTGGTTCGCTACGGGCCACGGACATACAGAATACCCCCGGCAAGGGAGTCGAGGGGTCGATCGAGGGTATTCGCCACCGGCTGGGCAAGGCCGATTTCGTCGGGGAGTTAAGCGGCGCCGTGATCTCCCCTCCGAATGCGGCCGATCCGGCCTCGACCTGGGTGGCGCTGGGGGATGAGCGGGGTCCGTTGGCCTGGCTGCAACTGGCGGATACCTTGCGTCCCCAAGCCGGTGAAGCGGTGGCGGCGCTGCGCGCCCTGGGGTTGGAGGTGCTGCTGTTCAGCGGCGACCAGCCAGGGGTAGTGGAGCATATCGCCCGTGAACTGGGCATCGTCCAGGCCGCCGGCGGCCTGTTGCCGGCGCAGAAACTGGAACGGATTCAGGCCTTGCAGCGGCAGGGCGCAGTCGTGGTCATGGTCGGAGATGGAGTGAACGACGCGCCGGTGCTGGCCGCCGCCCAGGTTTCGCTGGCCATGGGCAGTGGTACGGCTGTCGCCCAGACCACGGCCGATATGATTCTGCTGGGTGAGAATTTGAATATCGTGCCGCAAGGGATCACGGTGGCGCGTCGTACCTTGGGAATCATCCGGGAGAATTTGGCCTGGGCGATCGCCTATAATCTGGTAGCCCTGCCATTGGCGGCGGCCGGCTGGATTCTACCCTGGATAGCGGCATTGGGAATGTCGCTGAGTTCGCTGCTGGTGGTGGCGAATGCGTTGCGGTTGAAGCGAGGGCGCCCATGACGGATTTTGTGCTGATTACCGGCGACACGGTCATGTTCAACCCGACCTTTGGACAGGCTATTGTTGTCGTCCAACCCGGAACGCTTAACGGTACGGGCAAGAACAACGTGGACGGAAAACCAGTTTGCATAGAAGGAGATGAGGCTACGGTAAAAGTGCCGGGCTGTGCCTACCAGACGCCGCAGTGCAGCATCCCAGGTGTGGGTATGCTTAGCATCGCTTCGCTTGGGGCTGACCAGACGGCCAAGAGAACCAAGTCTGGCGGCAAGGCGGTGCTCCTCAAAGGCAGTGTCTTCAACGCCAAGTTCGAGGTCATGGTTCCGGCGCAACAACCTCAATCCCCGTCGCCGACTCCGGATTCGACGCCGCAGTACAGCGGTACGGGCAGCTTTGTCACTACGAATGTGCGAGTGAAAGGGACTTAAGGTACAGGAGCATCAGGTTCAGCCAGCGTAGGAGGCGCCCCATTTACCATGTAGCGCATGTACTGCCCCCTGAAAATCCATTCCCGGATGTGACAAAATGGAATAAATAAGCTAAAATGATCAGCGTATTGGTGAAGTTTAAAGTAGCGAACCATTATAAATTTCTCAAAATCAATTATTTGCTAGAAATTGGCTGGCTTGGTTACGCTGCGAAGTGTGCATTGGATAGTTGAGCACATTGACTCAAGAACGGTGAAGCAGGATCGGTACTATGACCACCTTCCCTAACTCCCCCCGCCTCCTCAAAGGCGCCATCGTCGGATTCGATCTGGCCAATCCTTTGGCGAGCGTTGCTGTATTTCAATACAACCCGGAAACTGTGACCCGCAGCCTGCAGGTCCAAGGTTCCGGCGATGGCGGAGACCGGTCCGAGACCATGCGGCTGAAAGGGGCGCCGATCGAGACGATCAAGATGGATGTGGAAATTGATGCCACGGATCAATTGGAAAAAGGCGACGGCATCGCCAAAGAGTGCGGCATTCACCCCCGGTTAGCAGCCCTGGAAATGTTGACTTATCCCAAGAGCGCTTTAGTGATAGCCAATGCGGTTTCGATGGGATTGGGCACAATCGAAGTGCTGCCACCCATCGGGCCGTTTACACTCCTTGTCTGGGGTTTGAAGAGGGTCTTGCCGGTGCGGCTGACGGAACTCAGTGTTACGGAAGAAGCTTTCGATGAGGCGTTGAATCCCATCCGTGCGAAAGTTTCGCTGGGATTACGGGTGCTGAGTTACAACGATTTGCCCATCACTCATCCCGGTTATCACATTTTCCTCGCTCACCAGATCACCAAGGAAGTATTCGCGACGATGGGTAGCGGCGTTAATATCAGTGATGTCGCGACCGGCGGCTTAAAACGATTTTGGTAAAGGTTTATGTTTAACCATACCAGCCGTTACTACCCCTTGGAAACCGCAACCCTCAACACTGCGGAGGGGCGGCAGGTCGCCTATAAACGGCGGCGTTTTCTCCCCGACCCGACAGCCATGCAAACTCTCACTGAGGTGGAAATAACCCAGGGAGACCGCCTCGACCTTATCACCGCGAAAACTCTCGGCGATCCCGAACAATTCTGGCGGGTTTGCGATATCAACAATGTGATGAATCCGCTCGAGGTTACGGAAACGATAGGTCGGCGCATCAAGATTCCCTTGCCGCAATTCGAGGACAGGTAATAAGGAACGTGCAGAGATGAATATCCTGGGTGTGCATCTCACGATTCTGATGAGCGAGGCCGGACCGCCGCGGCCGGTACCTATAGAATTCTTGCTGGCGCTGAAAGATGTACAGGTCACTCACAACGACCAAGGGCCATCCGGTTTTCAAATGACTTTCCAAATTGGCCGGTCTGGACTTTGGGATCTAGTGGATTACGCGCTGCCTCGGCACCCATTGCTTAAACCGTTCAATCGAGTCATTCTCCTGGTTCGGTTCGCCGTCGCTCCCGAAGTTTTGATGGACGGGATCATCACAAATATTCAAATGAATCCGAGCGACGAACCGAGCGCGTCCACACTGACGGTTACCGGCGAGGATGTGAGTGTGATGATGGATTTGAGGCAGAAAAGCCAGTCGTTTCCAGCTTTGTCGGACTACTTGATCGTTACCACCATAATAGGCCGATATACCGCGAAATATGGGCTGATCCCACTCATACGCCTAGTGGATCCGAAACTGCTCTCGCCGCCTAGCCCGATCAAGAAAATTCCCCAGCAACCCGCCAAACTCACGGACCGCGCCTACCTGCAGCGACTGGCTGACTTCTACGGGTATGTTTTCTACGTCAAACCGGGACCAGCGCCTTTATTGAATACAGTGTACTGGGGGCCACCCGAGTTCCTCGCCATCACCCAGCCCGCTCTTTCTGTGAACATGGGACCTGCTTCAAATGTAACTTCCATCAATTTTAACTGCGATGCGTTGAAGCCAGAGCAAGTACGTTACACCGACGACAAGAACACCATACAGTCGGTCAAAGAACCCGGTTCCTCAAGGCAGATATCACTCTCTCGCAACCGGCTAGAGGCCCGTAAGACCACCCATCTGACCGGCCCCAGGGGAGATAACAGTACCGCTGCCCAGGGTCAGGCGGATCGTTCCTACGACAGCGTGGTCACCGTCAACGGCGAGTTGGACGTTTTACGTTACGAGCATCTACTGCAACCCCGTGGACTGGTGGGCCTTCGCGGCGCGGGTGACACCTTCGACGGCATGTACTATGTGAAAAATGTCAGCCACCAAATCAGCAAGGGCCACTATACGCAGAAATTTACCCTGACCCGAGAGGGAACAGGAACGCTAACACCCCTGGTTCACCCCTGACCTTTATGACACAGTTCTTCGGAAAATACGCGGGTATCGTGGATCAGAATTTCGATCCTCTTGGGAAAGGCCGTTTGTTGGTCAAGGTGCCGGCGGTGTTCGGCGATGGTACGGTGTGGGCGCTGCCCTGCGTGCCATACGCCGGCCCAAAGGTGGGTTTCTTTGCTATGCCACCGGAGAAAGCCAGCGTCTGGGTGGAATTCGAAGCCGGCGATCCGGATAGCCCTATCTGGTCCGGCTGTTTCTGGGATAGCGACAACTCGGCGCCGGTTGCCGTCTTTCCCCAGGCAGCACAAAAAAAGGTGCTGAAGACGGACAGTTGTACCCTGACCTTGGACGATACGCAGGGAAGCCAGGGGATCACCATAGAATTCGGATCGTTGAAGATCGAGATCAAGTCCCAAAGTATCGAAATCACCGATGGCCAGGGCGCCAGCATCGAGCTGAAAGGCCCGAAAGTATCCATCAACCAAAACGCCTTCGAGGTCACGTAATGCCCGGATACCTCGCTCACGTCGGCGCCCAAGCTATAAGCCGTGGTCGATGAACATCGACTTCCCGTTCCACTTCGACGGCTGCGGCCGCACTGCCGACGCGGATGCGGATGACCATATCCGCGATCTGATTCAGCAGGTGCTGTTCACCTCCCCCGGCGAACGGGTCAACCGCCCGGACTTCGGCAGCGGGTTGATGCAACTCGTATTTGCGCCCAGCAGCGATGAGTTGGCCGCCGCCACCCAGTTCCTGGTGCAAGGCGCATTGCAGCAATGGCTTGGCGACCTGATTCAGGTCGAAGCGGTAGAAGTGGAAAGCGAAGATGCCACCTTGCAGGTGACGGTGCAGTACCTGATCCGTCGTACCCAGCAACGGCAAGTGGCCCAATTTACCCACGGGATGGCAGGGCCATGATTTACCAGTGCCGCGACGAACGCCGCCGCGCGGCGGTACGAGCGCATCCCAGCCTGAACGGCATTGATTTTCTGGAAGTGCTGCCTGATCAACGCACCCTGCAAGTGCATTTTCTGAATCCCCTGACGGACCTTGCGCTGCGACCCGATAAGCTGCGCATCGAGGGTGGCGACCGTATCCGGGATGTGGCGGTCACTGACGTCAGGCCGGACTCTCGGAATAATCGAGTGCTCGTCGTGCAGGTGAATAAACCCGGCGACTTCTCGACCTATACTTTAAGGACAATGCAGGATGCCGATCGATTATGGCTCGATCCGCTGCTGGCCAGCATCGATTTCTCCTTCAAAGTCGCCTGTCCCAGCGACTTCGACGTTAAAACAGCAGCGGTCCATCTCCCGGAGATACTTCCACAACCGGACATCAATTATCTGGCCAAGGATTACGCCAGCTTCCGCCAACTGATCCTGGATCGCCTGGCGACCCTGCTGCCGGATTGGCGGGAACGCAACCCGGCGGATCTGGGCATGACCCTGGTGGAATTGCTGGCTTACGTGGGCGACTATCTGAGTTACCAGCAGGACGCCGTGGCGACGGAGGCTTATCTGGGCACGGCGCGGCGGCGGGTTTCGGTGCGGCGGCATGCCCGGCTGGTGGGTTATTCCATGCACGACGGCTGCAATGCCCGCGCCTGGGTGCGGGTACAGGTGCGTCCTGAAAAAGACGGTCTGCAACTCAAAAGAAATACCGGCGCCCATGTCACCCAATTGCTGACCCGGATTCCCGCCCTGCCGACGGTGATTGCGGCCGATTCGCCGGCTTACGCCGAGGCGTCGATCACCCGACCGCAGGTTTTCGAGTTGCTGCACGACATCACCCTGTTCGCCGCTCACAACGAGATACCCTTCTATACCTGGGGAGCGCGGGAGTGTTGCCTGCCCAAAGGGGCCACCCGCGCTACCCTGCGCGGCAGTTATCCCGAATTGAAAGCGGGTGATGTGCTGATCCTGGCTGAGGTGCGCAGTCCCCAGTCCGGCAAGCCGGAAGATGCCGATCCCACCCGTCGGCACGCTGTCCGGTTGACTCGGGTCGACCTGAGCGGCGACGATCTCATGGGTGGGCAACCAGTGACCGAAATCTACTGGCATCCCGCGGATGCACTGCCGTTTCCGCTGTGTGTCTCGGACCGCAACGGTAATGATGTCAGCGCTGCCTGGGGTAATATCGTCCTGGCGGACCATGGTCTGACAATCCCGGCGGAACCGCTGGAACCGGCCACTGTTTCGTCCCGCTACCGGCCCCGCCTAAGCCGGGGACCACTGACCCAGGCCGTGCCCTACGATCCGGCCAAACCGCCCGAAGCGGCGAGCGCCACGCTACGCCCACCGCTCACCGCTGCCTTGCCGGTGGTCGCGCTGCAGGATTCCACGGGGGCGGAATGGCGACCACAACGGGATCTGCTGAGCAGTGACCCGGCCAGCAAAGCCTTTGTGGTCGAGGTGGAAACCGATGGAGTTGCTTGCTTGCGTTTCGGCGATGACCGCTGCGGCGCACGCCCTGCCCCTGCCACCCCGTTTCTGGCGACTTACCGCATCGGCAACGGGACCGCCGGCAATGTAGGCGCAGGCGCCTTGGGGCATTTGGTCAGCGCCAATCCGGAACTCGTCACGGAGACCGGCAATCCGCCCATCATCGGGGTGACCAACCCGCTGCCGGCCGGTGGCGGTTGCGAACCGGAAAGCATCGAGGAGGTGCGCCAGAGCGCTCCCCATGCTTTCCACACCCAGGAACGCGCCGTTTCTCCCGAGGATTACGCGGCCATCGCCCAGGGTTGCGATCCCGACATGCAGCGCGCCGCCGCCACCGTGCGCTGGACGGGGAGCTGGCATACGGTGTTTGTGACCGTCGACCGCCTCGGCGGCAGGGACGTCGACGCGGACTATGCAGACCGGTTGCGTCGCTCGCTGGAACGCTATCGGCTGACCGGTTATGAGCTGAAGGTGGACGGTCCGCGTTATGTAGCGCTGGCCATCGAAATGCAGGTAGACGTCCACCCGGTCTATTACGCCGGCGACGTAAAGGCCGCCCTGCTGCAGGTATTCAGCAACCGGATACTGTCTGATGGGCGACGCGGCGTATTCCATCCCGACAATTTCAGCTTCGGGCAACCGGTCTTTCTCAGTCCTCTGTACGCCGCTGCCCAGGCGGTGGCGGGCGTCGCCACGGTCACTGTCACCCGTTTTGAACGCCAAGAAATCCCGGAGGACCGGGCACTGCTGGCCGGCAAGCTGGAACTGGGACGGCTGGAAATCGCCCGTCTCGATAACGATCCCGATTTTCCCGAGCGCGGGGTGTTCACGCTGATCATGAGGGGAGGGCGATGACGACGGACCCAGGCTTGCGCCCATTGAGCGATTTCGAGGGCTGTGAGGGACCGGCGATGCAGACGCCGGCGCCGGTGTACAATCGCCCTGGTCTCACGGCGCTGGCCTATCGCGTCGGCGCCTATGGGCAGTTCAAACAGGCCCTGCTGGCCCGACTCCGGGACGCCGGTCAACCGGCCCTGCGCGGCCTGACCACACGGGATACCGCCGACTTCAGCATCGCCCTGCTGGATGCCTGGGCGATGGTGGCCGATGTGTTGACTTTCTATCAGGAACGCATTGCCAACGAGGCCTATCTGCGCACCGCCGGCGAGCGGCTCTCGCTGCAAGAACTGGCGCAGTTGATCGGCTATGAACCGGGTCCCGGCGTCGCGGCCGGCACTTGGCTTGCCTTCACGCTGGACGATACGCCGGGCGCCTTCGGGCTGGCGCTCAATCTCAGTGCGATGGCGCGTCAGGCGCCTGAGATACCCCCTCCCATCACGATTGAAGCCGGCGCCAAAGTGCAGAGCATCCCCGGTCCCGGCGAGCAGCCGCAGACCTTCGAGACGATGGCGACGATTACGGCGCGGGTCGAGTGGAACGCCATGAAACCGCGCCTGACCCAGCCTCAGCGGCTTGCGGAGAATATGAAGAGTGTGATGCTCCAAGGCGCCGCTTTTCATCTGCAGCCAGGGGATGCGGTGCTCATTGTCTACGGCTCAGGCGAACAGCAACTCAGAACTCTCCTGAACATCAGCATTGCCGAGGAAACGAAAACCACGCGCCTGGATTTTGGCGCCAATCCTTCTCTGTCACCCCGCTGCTACGAGCGACCCGCCGGATTGCCATCAGGCTATATCAGCGATTTTCCAGAACGGGTCACACTGGACGACGGCGTGGTGGGCAAAATCATTGGTAAAACATGGCGGGAACAGGACTTGGCCGCCCTCGTCACTCTGCAAGACTGGCGCGTCGAGGAACTCATGGCCGCCATCGCCAGGCAGACGTCACAAGCCCCATCAGCAGCGACTGCCGGTGTCTTCGTGTTCCGCAAGCGGGCCGCAATCTTCGGCCATAACGCTCTCAAACAGGTCACCTATGGCGCAAACAATCAGGCTGACCCGCCCGACAAGTGGAGCGAGTGGAAGCTGGCTGACGACGAAGCCGACAAACGCCTGTTCCTCGATAATGTCTATGAGGGGCTCGTTCCCGGCGGCACTATCGCGATTCAGCAAGTGGATAGCCAAAATCCCCGGATTTTCAGCATTGTCAGCGTGGCCAGCCAGCCGCGTACCGCCTATGGTTTGAGCGCGAATACGACCATGCTGACCTTGTCCGGCGATTGGCGGAAACCCGATTTCGAGACCATCCGCACCGCCAGCATCGCTATCCACAGCGAACCTCTGCCCCTGGCGGAGGCGCCTGTCGAAGATGAGGTGCAGGGCGACAGCATTACCCTCGATCGTATTTATCTGGGCTTACAGCGTGGCCAGAAAGTGATCCTCAGCGGCGAGCGCAGCGATCTTCAGGGGGCTATGGCAAGCGAGCTGCTGACCTTGCAAGACGTGCTGATCGAAGCCGGTTTTACGGTATTGAGTTTCAGCCCGCCCCTGGTTTACCGCTATGTGCGCAAAACGGTGCTGCTCAACGCCAATATCGCCCCCGCCACCCATGGTGAAACTGCTCAGGATATCCTGGGCAGCGGCGATGCCGCTCAGCCCTGGCAACGCTTTACTCTGCGCCAGCCGCCGCTCACCTACGTTGCCGCGGCGACCCCCAGTGGCGCCCAGACTACCCTGGAGGTGTACGTCAATGAGCTGCGCTGGCAGGAAGTACCCGACTTCTACGGCTATCATCCTGACGAACGCATCTACGTGACCCGCACCGATGACGAGGGCAAAACCACGATCCTGTTCGGCGATGGTAAGACGGGCGCCCGTCTGCCCACGGGTCAAAACAATGTGCGGGCGAAATACCGCAAGGGGATCGGGCTGGCGGGATTGCTCAAGGCGAATCAGTTGTCGCAACTCATGACGCGGCCGCTGGGTGTCCGAGCCGTCACCAATCCGCTGGCGCCTGCTGGCGCCGCCGCTCGGGAAAGCGCCGCCGAGATCCGCCACAACGCGCCGCTCCGCACCCTGACGTTAAGCCGGATCGTGTCGTTGCAGGACTACGAAGATTTCACCTGCGCCTTCAGCGGCATTGACAAGGCGCTGGCCAGTTGGACCTGGATCGGTGAACGGCGCGGGGTGATCATCACGGTAGCCGGCGTCAACGGCGCCGTCGTGAATAGCGAGAGTATGCTTTATCAGAACCTGCGCGAAGCTATCGCCAGATCTGGCGATCCGCAGGTACCTTTTGTCATCCTTTCCTACCAGCCTCGGCTGTTTCGGGTGGCAGCCGCCATAAAAGTACAGCCTGACTGGCGGCCGGACAGCGTTCTGGCAGCGGTCGAACAGACGTTGCGGGAGCACTTTTCGTTTGCAGCGCGCGCCTTCGGTCAAGCCGTTATCCTCAGTGAAGTGATCGCGGTGATGCAGCATGTTCCGGGCGTGCAGGCGGTAGCCATCAAGGCGTTCCATTGGGCCGACGCAGTCGCAGACGTACAACAGGTCTTGCAGGCGGCGCTGCCGCGTCCCGGAGACGCTGACATCCGCCCGGCGGAACTGTTGCTCCTGAACTCCCGCGCGCTCGGTTTGGAAGTGATGCCATGAGCTTCGATGCCGACAGGCTGTATGCACTGTTGCCGGCGGTCTACCGCAGCCGCGACGCGGAACAGGGTGGGCCGCTGCGGGCGCTGTTGGCGGTGATAGCCGAACAGGCGGTTGTACTGGAACAAGACCTGGAACAGCTCTATGACGATTACTTTATCGAGACCTGTGCCGACTGGGTGGCGCCTTATATCGGCGATTTGGTCGGTGCAGGGGATCTCTTCGTCTATCCGGATGCCGATTACAACCCGCGCGTTTATGTGGCCAGCACCCTGGCCTATCGACGTCGCAAGGGGTCGGCAGCGGTGCTGGAGCAGTTGGCGCAGGATGTGACCGGCTGGCATGCCAGTGTGGTGGAATTCTTCCAACGGCTGGCGACCACCCAGTATCTGAACCACCTGCGGCCTGAGCATCTGGCCATAGCCGATCTGCGCACCAGGGAACTCTATCGCGACACCCCCTTTGACTGCACCCCCCATACCGTGGAGGTGCGCAATATCGCTGGCAGACGGGGCCGGTATAACATCCCCAATGTGGGCATTTTCCTATGGCGTCTCGGCAGTTATGCCGTGACCGATGCGCCCCCTTACCGGGTGGACGAGCGCCGCTATTTGTTCGATGCCCTGGGTAGAGGCATAACGCTTTACAGCCGGCCCGTTGCGGAGGAACAGATCACGCATCTCGCAGAACCGGTCAATCTCCCCATGCCCTTGAGTCGGGAGGTTCTGGATCAGCATCTGGACATTTATTACGGCAAAGGCAAAAGCCTGTTACTCAACGTCGATGGTGTGGAGAAATCGGTGGATTGTATCCAGGTATGCGACCTGAGCGATTGGTCAAACCTACCGAAAAATAAAATTGCCATCGATCCGGTTTTGGGCCGCCTTGCTTTCCCCAGCGAAACTTCACCGCCAGATAAGGTACGTGTCACCTACCATTACGGGTTCAGCGCCAGACTGGGTGGTGGTGAATACCAACGCGCCAATAGCTTTACTCCCTGTTTGCAGCCTATCATTCGGGTACTTTCGGAAAAACCAACTCTTCAGGAAGCCTTGAATGATCTCGCCCGTTCACGTTCAAGTGGCGTAGTAGACGTAGTAGAGATCGAGGTCAACGATTATTTTTCGGAAACACCGACCATCAACGTGGCTCCTGGCAAGACCCTCGAATTGCGTGCTGCCGAGGGGCGACGTCCCATTCTCCAATTGAAAGAAGATTTACAGATCAGGGGTGGCGAGAATTCTACGGTTATATTGAATGGTCTGTTGGTAAGTGGTGGTGGTCTGCATATTCCCAACTCCGATGACAATCAATTACAGCGGCTGGAATTACGCCATTGCACGCTTTTACCTGAATCGAAACCGGCTATCAAAATCGAAGCGCCGGGAGTGACTGTCGTTATCGACCACTGCATTGTCGGCGCCATCAGTAGCGTTGAAGACACCCGTTGCTGGATTACCGACAGCATTGTCGATGCGGGTGCGGAAACTGCGATTGTCTATGCAGATATGGCCGAAAATAAAGCCGGCGCCTCTCTCACTGTGGAAAACAGCACCTTTATCGGCAGGGTGCACACCGTCATGTTGGAACTGGCCTCGAACACGATTTTTCTGGGGTCCCTCACCGTCGAGCGTTTGCAGCAGGGAGGAGTTCGCTTCTCGTATGTGCCACCGGGTTCGCAAGCGCCCCGTCAATACCACTGCCAGCCGATGCGTCCGATCTTTACCTCGCTGCGCTATGGCGATGCCGGCTACTGTCAGCTCAGCCCTTTCTGTGCCGTCGAGATTCGACAAGGTGCCGACGATCAAGCCGAAATGGGCGCCTTTCATCACCTGTATCAGCCACAACGGGAAGCCAATCTGCGGGCACGTCTGAGGGAGTACCTGCGTTTTGGCCTGGAAGCAGAAATTTTCTACGTGAATTAACCACTCAGGGGAATCATCATGGCGGGCGACTTCAGCCGTAACACCTTCGATCCCAGGAAGCACTACAGCAGTGTTCTCATGCAGCAGGGCCGCGTGCAACTGGATGCCGACTGGAACGAGCAACAGGCCATCCAGCAGCACCACCTGGAGACCACGGCCCGGGATGTAATCGGTCCCAGCGGCGCGCCCAGCCATAATCCCGGCTTTGCCATCGAAAAACTACTGGATGAGTCTGGTAATTTTCAGATCGGCCCTGGGCATTATTACGTCGACGGCATCCTGTGCGAGAACGAGGCCGCGGTGTCTTATAGCGGGCAACCGGATCTGCCGGCCGTCAAGCCGCTCACTACTGGCTTTTACCTCGCCTACCTGGACGTCTGGCGCCGGCCTATCACGGCGCTGGATGATCCCCTGATCCGCGAAGTGGCGCTGGGTGGTCCCGACACTACAACGCGCCTCAAAACCGTCTGGCAGGTCCGCGTCTTACCAGTCTCCGTGGCCAGCGAGGCGGAAGCATTACAGAAAACCGAATCGGCGGAATGGAATGCGCCGATTGTGCCCAGTACCGGCATGCTGAATGCCAGAACAATACCGTTTGCAGAGCCGGAACCTTGCTTGTTGCCGCCCAGTTCCGGTTACCAGCGTCTGGAAAATCAACTGTATCGAGTGGAAATTCACCAGGGCGGTGACCATGAGAAAGCGACCTTCAAATGGTCCCGTGAGAATGCTTCTATTACAACTGGCATTCAGAAAATAACCGGGAATGTCATCACCGTTACCGATCTTGGCAAGGATGAAATCTTGGGTTTTGCAGTGGGACAGTGGGTCGAAATTGTCGATGACGAAGCAGAGCTTATGCAAGCGCCATACTCCTTGGCACAGATTGTAAAGATAGACCCATCCACACGCGAGATCACCCTGTCCCTGTCATCCGAGATGACTTTCCCGATTTCAATGCTTGAGGGGAAGCCAAGTCTTAAACTACGACGGTGGGATCAAACCGGCGATGCCGCCAGTCAGGATGGCCTGAGTGTGAAACAGGCACTGGTCTGGAGCGAACTTGAGGGCGGCATTCAAGTGCAATTCTCTGCAGGCAGTTATCGTAGCGGCGATTACTGGCTGATTCCGGCGCGCACAGCGACAGGCGATATTGAATGGCCGCGTGATTCTGCAAAGCCAGAACCGATAAAGCCAGAACCGATTCCTCAACCACCGGTGGGTATTCAGCACCATTATTGTCGTCTGGCGCTGCTGCGGTTCGACGGCACTAAGCTGAGTGTCCTCAAGGACTGCCGCCAGATCTTCCCTCCAGCGACCAAGGTGACGGCGGATTACATCGGTTATACACCGAGCTGTAATCCCGGTCCTCAGACCGTCGCTGCTTTTCTGGATACGTTGTTTTATCGCAAAGAAGACAAAGAACTGGCGCCACTAATACGAGCACTCCTTTCGCTGAAGGGACGGGACGTCACTGTAAGGGAGGGGTTGAACTGGTTGGCTGAGGCGCTTGAGAAACGGACAGGTATGGTCACAGTGGGAGAAGGAGGTTGTTACGAGGATCTAAAAAAAGCTTTCGAGGCACTCGCCAGCACTAAAGACTACGAAGTGGCGCTGTTGTTGCTGCCGGGAGAACATAAGTTACCGGCAAATTACACCCCACCGGGTAAGTGTTCCTCCATCAAGTTGGAGGGCGCTGGAACCAGAGCCAGCACCATCCAGTTGGACGGTAACCTGACCCTGAAGGCGGACGAGATCATTCTGAGCGACTTGACTATTCAAGCAACAAGAAATCGCCAGTCGATAACACTGGAAGGTGAAAAGATTACCGCTACCCGGTGTAGCTTTAACAAAAATATCAACAACTTCCTTGCTGCGCGCATTTTGGGGAATACCCAGAAATATGGCGAAAGCAGTCTCACGGTCAATAGTTTGGCTGTAGATAAAGACAATAACATACTGGTTGCAGGAATTTTCCATGGTATGGTTAATTTTGGTGACGATAAGCTGACAAGGACAAGTTTAGTGAATGATATTTTTGTCGCTAAATACAACTCTAAACTGGAACACTATAAGTCACTTGCCCTCACCGACATGTATACTAACATGCAACCTGGCAACACGCTCAGCGTTAAGGATATGACGGTGGATGATCAGGGTAATATATTAGTCACTGGGCAATTGCGTGGCACGATAAAATTTAAATTTGATGATTCCGACAGTTATCTTAGTAGTGCAAAGGAAGATGGATTCATTGCCAAATTGAATAGTGAATTAGGGTATTCAAAATTAAGGTTACTCGCAAAGACAGAGTTTTATGCGAATAGTATGTTTAATGTCGTTGCTATGACTATGGATCAAAATGAAATATTGATCATAGGTGACTTTTTCGGCACAATAAACTTTGGTGAATTGGATGCTAACAAGTTAAGTAGTACAGCATATAATAACAGCTTCATTGTCAGATTGGGTTCTGATTTAAAATATCTTAATTCAGCTTGCATTGACAACACTGTTGCTATTAATGTCACTGGTATCGCTGTTAATAGAGCACATCAAATATTTGTCACAGGGAAAAGATCAGAAGGTGGTTTTATCGTCAAATTAGATAAAGATTTAAAAAGTATTATTATACCTCCATATATACTAAAAACGGAGCAAAATAGTACGCTTACTGTTAGTGGCATAGCTGTAGATAATGAAAACAATGTATTAGTTACAGGGAAATTTATGGGAACAGTAACTATGAAGTCTGGTGATAAATTAACCAGTTCGTTAGAGAAAGGCTTTATTGTTAAACTGACACCGGATTTGAACTTATACAGGACACGTACTCTGGATGGTGTTTTTGATCGCATCAGTAGAATAAGTATAGATATTAATGGTAATGTGGTTTTAACGGGGATATTCAGTAGCAATATCAGTTTTGAGGACGACAGTGATAATAACTCTGTGAAACTGAGTAGCCAAGTACCCTGTGGATTTATCGTAGTATTCGATCGCTATCTAAAACCTCTCTGGGCACGTAGTTCCAACACGAAGGCAGTTGATCTCGCAATTGATAATGTGGGAAATATAGTCATTACCGGGCAGTTTCGTGGTGCTTTAAAACTGGGCGATGATAGTACAGCAGAGCTGAAAAGTGAGCAGGAAGACGGTTTCATAGCCAAATTTGGCTATACTGAATCACCTTTAGTTAACATAGTGACACCCCAAGCCGGTGAGTTAAAATTTGCCGATAATCATATAGAGGTTTTATGGTCATGGAAAGATAATACAGGTACTAATGAACTCATTTCAAAACCATGGGAAGGACTGGTATTGGATAATCATAAAATTGGCGGTTCCATCCAGGATAACTATATCCTGGGCCAGGTTACTCTACGAGGCAAGTCGCCCGGATCATCGGTTGATCAAGCCGGATCATCCGTTGATCAATTTATCCCTTTGGATTCCCAAACATTTTCAGAAGGGCTGCCTTCAGCAATCAATCCTGATATAGGAAAAAATATCCAACTAAAAGGGAATGAAATATACTGCTTGGTTTCGAAAGTAGACAGGACAGCTATGAATTTATATGCACCTAATGTAATTATGGCTACAAATAATATATTTACTGCTAATGAAAATAGTTTTATCTGTGAGTCGCTGACTTTGATTGCCAATTATTTTCCTAATGCTAAAGCTCCGAAGGTGGCAGCGACGGTAATAGGAAAATCAGGTATATTTGTTGGCAATGCGGCGCAAGATCGCGGAGCCACAATCATGCGAAATTTGGTAGAAAAAGAAGGGTTATGGATAGCTAATTTACTGAGCTATGTAGATCCATCAGTTTCTCTTTCACCCGCTAGTATGTCGTTTAACCCCAATGGGAGTACGACTGAAAAGATTAATGTTACGGCTGGAGGGAGTTGGTACGTTGAGGTTGACAAGAATTTAAACTGGATCAACCTTATTCCCTCTACCAGCCAATCGGGTGATAGAACGAAAGTATCTTGCTCTGGCAATGCGATAGTCAACTATGCAGTGTTGCCAAACGGGGATAAAACCTCTCGTACAGCCACTCTGAGAATCGCCAGTTCATTATCTAATGCTACACTGGCCCAATTTACCATCACCCAAGCCGGATTATCTGTTACTCCTACTGAAATACCTTTTGTTGTACAAGACGGAAGTGGAGATATCAAGGTAAGCGCACCCCTGGGATGGGTGGCAAAGAGCAATGTCGATTGGATTAAAATCAGTGCGATTGATAATAGTGTAGATGGGTTAGTCAGATACCAGGTTTTAAAGAACACAGGTCAGAACCTGGACACCAGTCCGCGTACTGGCACGATGACTATCGCTGGTCAGACTGTGACGATAAACCAGGTGGGTGGTAGCGTATCGATTGGGCATCCTGCAAGCGTTTCATTTGATCAAAGCGGCTGTGATCCACGAACTGTTCAAATCACAGCTACGCCTGGCCACGAATGGGAAGCCAAGCCATCAGACACATGGATTGGTATACAATCGGGTAAAGGTACAGGTGACGGTTCGTTTAGCTATAAAGTAATCAGTTTACCGACAGGCCAGAATGAACGCAGAGGTTTTGTAAGTGTTAATGGCCAAATTTTCTCAATAACCCAACGGTATATTGTTCCTGTCGAATCTGGTTAGAACGACGCATTAAATATCTAAAGACTTGAGCTCAATCGGCAAATGCTATCCAACGAGGAGTGATCTACTATGAAACTCATCCAGTCAAGACAAGAGTTCTCGGAATTGTTCAAGAACAAAAAAGTGGCGATCCTGGCCTTCAACAAGGACGCTCGCAATCTACTCAGGTTTCTGAAAAGTGATTTAAAGGTTGTCAATTTCAATATTGACTATGTACTTGACCTGACATTCGATTACAGAAATAAGGTGAAAGAAAGAGCCTTGGAAGTGATCGAGCAAGAAAAAATCATCTCGGATCCTGAGAAACTGAAAAGCATTATCGATGCAAAAAAAATCGATGTTATTTTGTGTTTCGATCGTTTTGGGAGTCTCTATTCCGAAGAAGCTCTCAATAGTTTTCAGGATTGTTATGATCGGCTAAAAGCTGATCATGATAATATGATGAAAGAGACGAAGAGCAGCTCTGCTCAGTTTAATTTCCGCTGGCGCGTTGACGTTATCGATTACATAAACTGGTATGCTGCTACGCGGGGTATAGACATAGTCAGCCCCTACTGGAACGATCTTTTTCCTTATGACAATCCTCATATTGAGAGAAAAATACCCGGTATGACCGGTTTCGTTACGGTTAGGATATTGGAGATAGTGCAAACTATTTCTGACTTGCCGCCAGGACTGAGAGACGCCAAGGTAAGATTTATTCTCGGATCCGACTGGGGTGTTGGCAAAACGTCCTTTTTACTGAACAGAATGGCGGAAGGCAGTTTTGGTATGGCTGAGGATGCCTGGTTTGCGCTGGTAAGCAATCACTTTATCCCACCTGTCTCTGCTTCTCAGGTAAAAGGATATATTGCTAATAACATTTGTGAAGCACAAAAAGAAAACAGTAAAAAGGATATTTATGTAAAAATGGGTGGTAGATTTGAAGAATATATTTACGGAATCCCATCTGATTTACGGCTGTGGCTCGACAATCTACCCTGTTACTTCAAGAATTCGATGTTCGATATTGTCTTGAAGCC
Organism: uncultured Pseudomonadota bacterium; assembly: GCA_903844665.1. GTDB lineage: Bacteria > Pseudomonadota > Gammaproteobacteria > Competibacterales > Competibacteraceae > CAIMUS01. The sequence goes on along the minus strand of CAIMUS010000071.1, from coordinate 5,546 downwards.
TGACCAAAAGGGGGATGACATAAAGGACATACTTGATGATTTCAAGCGATATTATAATCTGACAGATGACAAAATTTCTTTGCACAATATGGGTTATGATGGATTTGAAATTACTCCATGAAATCATAACCTTTGGCGCCAGTTTTCATTACCGAATCAAAGGAGATCAGTATGCCTGTCACACCAACCTATCCTGGCGTATATATCGAGGAAATCCCCAGCGGTGTACGCACCGTCACCGGCGTAGCTACGTCTATAACGGCCTTCCTGGGTCGCGCCGCCCGTGGACCTGTCGATGAGCCTGTCACTATCGGCAGCTTCGGCGATTATGAACGCTTGTTCGGGGGGCTGGCGGTCGATAGCACGATGAGCTACGCCGTCAGAGATTTTTACTTGAACGGCGGTAGCCAGGCCATTATCGTGCGCGTTCATAACGGTGCAGAAGCGGCTACCCTTTCGCTACCGACAACAACCGGGTCCAGCGGTGCGGAGGACTTACAGCTTGAGACGGCGAATGTCGGTAGCTGGGGAAACAAGCTGAAGGCATCGATTAATCACGAAACCAGGGACAAGGCTGACCCCAATCCTGACCCCATGCTGTTCAATCTAACCGTCCGGGAAGACAAAGAAGGCGGTGCGATCGAGAACTTTGCCAATGTTTCCGTCGATCCGCTCGATCCCCGCTATTTACCCGAGCTACTGAAGCAAATCTCATTGCTGGTGCGAGTCAAGCAGAAGGACAGCGGCGAATGGCTGATGCCGGAACAAAGACCCCTGGAAACTAAAACCGCTGTGTTAGCCGCTGTCGGCAGCGATGGCGATCCGATCGGCGTCGCTGAACTGAGCGGCAAGGAAGACCAGAAGACCGGGCTTTATGCGCTGGAAAAGGCGGACCTGTTCAATTTGCTCTGTATCCCGCCCCCTGCCCGTCAAGGTGATGTCCCGCCTTCCGTGTATCAGGCGGCCATGCAGTACTGCGTCAAACGACGCGCCTTGCTCATCGTCGATTCACCGTTTGCCTGGGGAGCTTCGCCAGCCACCGCTACCGCCAAAGCCAAAAAGGAGCTCGATGGATTGGGGCTGTCCGGCGTAGCGGCCCGCAATGCGGCGCTTTATTTCCCGCGCCTGTGTCAACCCGACCCCTTGCGGGAGGGGCGGCTCGACACCTTCGTTCCCTGCGGCATGATTGCCGGGGTGATGGCCAGGACCGATACGCAGCGTGGCGTCTGGAAGGCTCCCGCCGGTCTCGATGCCGCCCTGAACGGGATTCAAGGTTTGCAAGTCAATCTCACCAACGACGAAAACGGTCAGTTGAACCCGCTGGGTATCAACTGCCTGCGCGCCTTCCCGGTCAATGGGCGGGTCGTCTGGGGCGCCCGCACTCTGCGTGGCGCCGACCAACAGGCGGATGAATACAAATATATTCCCGTCCGCCGCCTGGCCCTGTTTATCGAAGAAAGCCTGTACCGGGGTACCCAGTGGGTGGTATTCGAGCCTAACGACGAATCGCTCTGGGCGCAAATCCGTCTCAACATGGGCGCCTTCATGCAGAATCTCTTTAGCCAGGGCGCCTTCCAGGGCCGGACGCCGCGCGAGGCCTATTTCGTCAAGTGCGACCGGGAAACCACCACCCAGAACGACATCAATCTCGGCATCGTCAATATCCTTGTCGGCTTCGCGCCGCTCAAACCCGCCGAGTTCGTGATCATCAAGCTTCAGCAAATGGCCGGCCAGGTCCAGGTGTAAGGAGATCGTCATGGCGAAATTCAGCATTAACCCCCAGCGTTTCGATCCCTACAAGAACTTCAAATTCCGCGTCAAGTGGGATGGCCGTTACGTCGCCGGCGTCAGCAAGGTGGGCGCTTTAAAACGCACGACCGAGCTGGTGGAACATCGCGAGGGCGGCGATCCCAGCAGCAGTCGCAAATCCCCTGGCCGGACGAAGTACGAGGCGGTCACCCTGGAGAGAGGGGTGACCCACGATACCGAGTTCGAGAAATGGGCCAACAAGGTGTGGAACTTCGGTTCGGGCCTGGGTGCGGAAGTCTCACTCAAGGATTTCCGCAAGGACATTATTATCGAGGTCTACAACGAGGCGGGCCAGTTGGCGCTGGCTTACAAGGTCTTTCGCTGCTGGGTGTCGGAGTATCAGGCCATCCCCGACCTGGACGCCAACGCCAACGCCGTCGCTATCCAACACATAAAACTGGAAAACGAGGGCTGGGAGCGCGACTACGAAGTGACCGAGCCGAGTGAGCCGACCTTTACCGAACCGGCCGCCTAAGCGCCTATGCGTGCTTTATCGGCTGCCGAGTTGTTAGCGGTATGGGACCGCGGGCTGGTTCAGCCGTTATGGCAGCGCGCACTTCTGCTGCTGGCGGCTGCCTGCCCGGAAGTAAGGCCTGAGACCCTGGCCAGACTCAGCATCGGCCGGCGCAACGCCTGTCTGTTGACGCTGCGGGAATGGACTTTTGGCCGGCAATTGGAGAGTCTGACGAACTGTCCCGTCTGCCACGAACGGTTGGAATTGAATTTCGCCGTTGCCGATGTGCGTGTGGCGGAGGCGCTACCGACGATAGTGCTCGCCCCGTCGGCAGCCGGGGAGCAGGGGCAAGGTGAGGAGTACGTCCTGGAGCATTCCGGCTATCGGGTGCGCTTTCGCTTGCCTGATACCCTGGATCTCACCAGCGTCCTGGAGAGCGGGCAGCGGTTTGAGGACATCCCGCCAGCCCGTACCGCGCTGCTCGCGCGTTGCCTGCTGGCGGTTGAACGGGACGGCGAAGTGCTGGCCAGCGTTGTGCTGGACGAACTGCCGCCGGAACTGATCACGGCCATGCTCGACCGCATGGCCCAGGTGGACCCGCAGGCGGACATCACGCTGGCGCTGAACTGCCCTGCCTGTCGGCATCGATGGCCGGCGCTGTTCGATATCCTCTCGTTTTTCTGGCAGGAGATCGACGCCTGGGCGCAGCGGCTGCTGGACGATGTGCATACGCTGGCGTCAGCCTATGGCTGGCCGGAGGCCGATATCCTGGCCTTGAGTCCCCACCGCCGGCAGTGTTATCTGGATAGGATACGCGGATGAACGATTATCTCGACACGCTGCTCGCCTGCACGTTACGGCCCCAGGAAACCATTCAGCCGCGACGGCGAGGGCGGTACGAACCGCTGAACTACTCAAGGGGTCTGGCGATGGCGCCGCCGCTCGATCCGACCGGCTCAGAGGCAGCCGATCTTGTCGAAGAGGAAGTCAGTCGGATCGCACCGTCTTCCCCGATGCGGGCGCCGCCGGCGCCAATCGGGCCGTTAGCGGTCAAGCCGTCAGCCCTGCCCCAGACTGGGGAGGTTCCTCATGCCTCGGCGCCAAAGACGGCCTTCCTGGGAGCGCCGGCGTCCCCGCCGGCAACGGGGAGGAATTTACCGCCAGTCGGCCTTGAGCCAACGCCGTCGTCGATGGCTGGTTCTGTCCAAGCCGGCGAGGACGCCGGCGCTCCCAGGAACAACGGCCTTGAGCCAACCTCGTCGTCTGCGCCAAAGCCGGCCTTCCTGGGAGCGCCGGCGTCCCCGCCGGCAATTGGGAGGAATGTACCGCCCGTCAGCCTTGAGCCAACCCCGTCATCGATAACCGGTCCCGTCCAGGCCGGCGAGGACGCCGGCGCTCCCAGGGACAAGCGCCTTGAGCCAACCTCGTCGTCTGCGCCAAAGCCGGCCTTCCTGGGAGCGCCGGCGTCCCCGCCGGCAACTGGGAGGAATTTACCGCCAGTCGGCCTTGAGCCAACCTCGTCGTCGGCAACCGGTCCTGTTCAAGCCGGCGAGGATGCCGGCGCTCCCAGGGACAGACGGGCACCTGTGGTCAAATCTGTGGTAAGCCCGCTCAGCCATCCCGAACGCCAACCCGCCGCCATTGCCGGGAACGAGCCGCTGACGCCGGCACTCCAGCCGCGTCCGGTTTCACCGGTACCGCCGCGGCTCAACCCGGTCTCACAACCCGCTTTCGGCGAATCCTCGAACCTCCGCGCTGCGGAGGCGCCCACCATCCAGGTCACCATCGGCCGCATCGAAGTCCGCGCCACGCCGCCGGCGGCGCCGGTCCCGAAACCCCGCCCGGCCTCACCGACGCTGAGCCTGGATGACTACCTGCGCCAGCGCAACGAGGGTCGGCGATGAGTAACGCGCTCGCTATCGCGACGGTGACTGCCACGCTGGCGCAGGCGGTGCGGACTGCGGCACAGGAAGCCGTAGGTGGCGCCGATGTGGTCATCGGCCGCCCCGAAGCGCCCAGCGGCGGCACGCTGCGCAAGGTGCATGTCTACCTCTATCAGGTGACGCCGAACACCGCCCAGCGCAATGCCGATCTCCCCAGCCGGGATGCCGCCGGGCGGTTGACTCAGCGTCCGCAAGTGGCGCTGGACCTGTTCTATCTGCTGGCTTTTTACGGCGATGAGGCCCGACTGGAACCCCAGCGGATGCTGGGCGCGGTGCTGCGCGATCTGCATGCGCATTCGCTGCTGTCCCGCCAGGCGATCCAGGATGCGGTAGCGGGGGAACACATCCTGGCCGGCTCCAACCTGGCGGAGGCCATCGATCTGGTCAGGCTCAGTCCGGTACCGCTCAGCCTGGAGGAGTTGTCCAAGCTCTGGTCGGTGTTCTTCCAGACGCCGCATGCGGTCTCGGTCGCCTATCAGGCGTCAGTCGTATTGATCGAGGGCGATGAACGGCCCCAGCCGCCGCTGCCGGTTCTTCAACGCGGTGTTGACGTGCTGTTGGAGCACTTCCCGGCGCTCGAGCGGATTCATATCGGCATGCCGGATGACGCGGTGCTGCGCCCCCGGCCGCCGTCGTATCCCGCCGCCCCCCTGGGTTCGGCGCTGTTGGTCAGCGGCCGCCATCTCGGCGGTGAAGCGGTGCGCCTGCGATTGACCCATACCCGTTTGCCAGTGACCAAGGAATTGCCGGTCTCCACCGTCCAGGGAACCGCCAACGAACTGCTGGCCGAGCTACCCGACGATACGGCAGCGCGGACCGACTGGGCGGCCGGTATCTATACGGTGACGGTGGTGACCGGCAACGCCGGCGGTTCGGGAACGCGAACCAGCAATGCGCTGCCGCTGGCCCTGGCGCCGCGCATTATCACTATTGCGCCGGCCAGTCCGATCAAGCGCGATGACCAGGGCGGCATCACGCTGACAATCACGGTCAGCCCGCCGGTGCGGCCGGAGCAGCGGGCAGTGTTACTGCTGGGCAATCGTGAAATCGCGGCGGAAATCCGTCATGCCGCTGCCGCGTCGTTGACTTTTGTGGCTAAGGAGGTGCCGGTCGCCGAGGATTGGTTGCTGCGCCTGCGGGTGGATGGAGTGGAAAGCCTACCGTTCAAGCGTACAGGCATGCCGCCTCGTTTCGTGTTCGACGACGCCTTAAAGGTAACGGTCGTATGATGGACGCCGCCCAGTGGGAAGCCGCCAATGACCGCTATCTGGCCGCCGCGCTGGCCTGGCTGCGGTTGCGCCTGCAACGGCTGGCGCAAACCGGTCAGGGGGGGCAGGCGC
>CAIMUS010000070.1 GCA_903844665.1 uncultured Pseudomonadota bacterium | reverse complement strand
ATTTGTCAGAGACAGTTCCTGCACTTTTTAGTACCCCTGCCCCCTTCAGCAAGGCGCTGAAAGTGACCTGCATCGGAGGTAAATCGTGGATGAAAGTAGCATGAAAAGCATTATCCTGTCATTTTGGCATCTCTAACTGCTCATAACTATCTGTAAAATAAGTATATTTTGCAGAATTTATTGCATAAATCAGGCATGACGTGTTTGGTGCAAAATCAACAGCCTACCCATGTGGTAAATTCGCAGGTATTCAAGAATTTTATCTTGGTAATATCCTTGATCAATCACTTTCCACAATAATAAAATCCAGGAAATACCTTGATTATCTTGACATTGCGAATTATCTATCAGATAAATGTTATCAATGCAGATGGGTTAGAGTTTGTAATAATGGGTGTACCTATGAACGTTATAGAGGCGATGGAAATTTCGATAAAATTGCTCCTTTTTGCAAAACATGGAAAGCAGCATTTGAATATATAGAGGGGAAAGTGGAAGAAACCCGTAGCTTGGGGTGACACAGTGGAAATAGGGGACAGACCACGATTTTCTTGCTTGCAGCCTGCACGCAAGCGAGTACAACCGAAGAACCGAATGCGGGGAAACTGCACGTCCGGGTCCGTGCGGGAGGTGTCTGGTAACGGACGCTCTACCGTAAAAGACGATATTTGAGTAAAACCTGCTCATGCGAATCTATCTCGATACCTGCTGCCTGCAACGCCATCTTGACGACCAGACACAACCGAGAATCAAGGTTGAGGCTGAGGCAGTCTTGGCAATTCTGGCATCGGTGCAAACAGGAGATTGTTCACTATTGAATTCGGAAGCGCTGGAATATGAGCTAACTCGCATTCCAGATGATAGGCGCCGGAATGAAATAATGGCTGTGTTGGCACTTGCTGACGAGCACCTTGAGATTACGGATGAGGCTGAAGCGCTTGCAGAGTCACTCGAGAGCCGCAGCGTTGACCCAATAGATGCAGTACATTTAGCACTGGCGTCAACAGCAAATGCAGACTTCTTCGGCACCTGCGATGATAGGCTTCTGCGAAAAAGTCAGGCCATTTCTGGCCTCACGTGTAGGGTGGTATCGGTTCTTGGTCTTGTATCGGAGGTTGTAAAATGAGTGCACAAATTCAGCCTATTGCGGAGCTAACTCATCGCGCTACAAATGCACTCATTAAAGAGTTCGGTGTCGTGGACACCATTCGCTTCTTGAATCAGTTCAGGGCTGGAAGCGGCAACTACACAATGGAGCGCGAACAGCTATTTCAGGGCATGTCTGTCAAAGACATCGTTAAAGAGATCAAAGCACAACGCAGAGTTAGAACCTAATAAAAGCTTGCAGCAGACTGCGCTGACGCGCCGCCGCTGGAGTTCGTAGCTCGTAGGTTGGGGTGAGGTACGAACCCCAACATTCCGCTTTCCTCCATCGCGGTAGCTGCTGGGGTTCGCTCCGCTCACCCCGACCTACCCGGCTACCTGGCTTCCGAAGTCACCGCTATCCAGTAGGCTAGTTCTGTTATAGGTGTGTATACTTAGCGCCCTGCATTTCAGCGGATAGCAGGACCGTTTTGTCGCACCCAGCGAGAGGCATCGATTTATGACCTATGTAGTTACCGAAAACTGCATCAAGTGCAAATACACCGATTGTGTGGAAGTCTGCCCAGTAGACTGCTTCCACGAGGGTCCCAACTTCCTTGTCATCGACCCCGACGAGTGTATCGACTGCACGCTCTGTGAACCGGAATGTCCGGCCAACGCCATCTTTTCCGAAGATGATCTGCCCGCCGGCCAGGAACAGTTTCTGGCGTTGAACGCCGAACTCGCCAAGGAGTGGCCGGTGATTACCACCAAGAAGGATGCCCCGCCGGACGCCGATGAATGGAACGGCAAGCCCGACAAGCTTCAATATCTGGAGCGCTGACAAGCGCCGCCACTCCACCGCCGGCGACTTGACCAGCTCTTGAAAACACTCGAATCGCCCTTCAGTTCCAGCCCAAACGAATGGCAAGGCCCGCCGCCGGGCACAGGACTCGATCCATGAACAGCACTCCCTTTATTTTCGACGTGACCCAGAGCGGCTTTGCGGCGCTGGTGCTGGAAAACTCCTTCAATGTGCCGGTCTTGGTGGATTTCTGGGCCGCCTGGTGTCAACCTTGTCAAATGCTGACGCCGATCCTGCAACGGTTGGCCGAGCAGTACCAGGGCGCCTTCCTGCTGGCCAAGGTAAATTCCGATCAGGAACAGGCGCTGGCGGCCCAGTTCGGGGTGCGGAGTCTGCCGACGGTCAAGGTGTTCCGTAACGGCCAGGCGGTGGATGAGCTGGTGGGCGTACAGTCGGAACCGGTCTACCGTGAAGTGATCGAACGATATCGGGCGAAACCCTCGGATCGACTGTTGGCCAGGGCGGAGGCGGCCTGGCGACAAGGCGATCAGCGCAAAGCGCTGGGTTTTTTGCGCGAGGCCCAGGCGCTGGAACCGGACAATGTGCAAGTCAAGCTGGCCCTGGCGGAACTACTGCTGCTCAGTGGCGACACGGACAAAGCCGGTGATCTGCTCCACGCTCTGCCCCTGGAAGTGCGGCTGGAGCAACCAGCCAGCGGCCTGCTGGCCCGGCTGGAGTTCAGCGAGCAGGCCAAGGGCGCACCGGAAACCGCCAGACTGGAAAAAGCGTTGCAGGCACACCCTGAAGACTGCGCCTTACGCCGGCAGTTGGCCGCGTGCAAGACCATCGAGGGAGACTACGAGGCGGCTTTGGAGCAGTTCCTGGAAATCATGCGCCGTAACCCCAAATTCGACGACGAGGCGGGACGTAAGGGCCTGCTGGCGGTTTTCAATATCCTGGGCAACGACGATCCCCGGGTCGCCGCCTACCGGCGGCGGATGTTCGCCCTGCTTCACTAAACCCGGCGCCCGGCGCCCCCGAGGCAACAATACTTATGTTGCGCGTACCTGACAGATGGTATGCTCAGCACCCAACGACAGGTCATTGCACCGGAGGATACTCACCATGATGCAATTAAAACAACTGCTTGAGAAAAAAAGCGCCGGCGCCGTCACCGTGGCGGCGTCGGTCAGCGTAGGCGCCGCTATTCAGACTATGCATAAGCGCCGGGTCGGCTCGGTGGTGATCCAGGCGGATAGTGGGATGCCGATCGGCATCCTGACCGAACGCGACATTATGTGCCTGTGTGCGGAAGGCAAAACCGATTTCGAGAATATGTCGCTCGAGGACTGCATGACCACCGAACTGGTGGTAGGCAAACCCGAAGACAAGGTAACCGAGGTGCTCGGCATTATGACCATGAAGCGATTCCGCCACATGCCGGTGGTCAAGGACGGACAGCTCGTCGGTCTGGTGTCGATCGGCGACCTGGTCAAGGCCACGCTGGAAGAGACCATGCAAGAGGCGGAAGCCCTGCGCAATTACATTACCTCCTGAAGCGGCCGCAACAGCGGCTGGCGCGATACAACCTCTCCATGACCGAGCGTTTCTGGGAAACCAAAGCCCTGGAGGAAATGAGCCGGACCGAGTGGGAATCGCTCTGTGACGGTTGCGGCAAGTGTTGTCTGCATAAACTGGAGGATGCCGACAGCGGCGAACTGTTCTACACCAATGTGGCCTGCCGCCTGTTGAACTTGAACACCGCCCGCTGTACCCGCTATGCGGCGCGCGCCCGACTGATGCCGGATTGCATCCACCTGAACCCGGCAACGCTCGGCCAGTACACTTGGCTACCCAGTACCTGCGCCTACCGGCTGCTGGCGGAAGGCAAGGCGCTACCGCCCTGGCATCCGCTGGTGGCGGGCGATGCCCAGGCGATACATCGCGCCGGCCTGTCGGTACGCGGCTGGGCGATTTCCGAACGCCAGGCGCGCGATCTCGAAGATCATCTGATTGCAGGAGCGTTATGAACGTCGAATGCATTACCCTACAGGCTTTTCAGGTCAATGCTTATCTGTTGCAGGACCCGGCCAGCGGCGTCGGTGTCGTGGTGGATACGGGGTTCGACGATGAGCTTGCCGCCATTCTGGGCGCGCAGCAGCCACGCCTGGATATCCAGGCCATCCTACTGACCCACGCCCATTTCGATCATGCCGGCGGCCTGGCCGCGCTGCAACAGCGGTTTCCCCAGGCGGTGACCTATCTGCCTACCCTGGAAAAACCACTGTTCGATACCCTGCCCTGGCAGGGCGAGTTGGTGTTCGGCGCCCCGCAGTTCAATCGTCCCTGTGGCCGCATCGACCGCGAGGTACAGGACGGCGCCGAACTCGAAGTCGGTTCGGGGCTGCGGTTCCGCTTTCTGTCCACCCCTGGACACACGCCCGGCCAGGGCTGCTATTACACCGATACCCATATTTTCGTAGGCGATACCCTGTTCGCCGGCAGCATAGGCCGCACCGATTTTCCCATGAGCGACTCGCAATCGATGGAGTCCAGCCTGCGGCGGCTGCTGCAACTGCCCGGCCATCTTATCGTCTGCAGCGGCCATGGCCCGGAAACGACCCTGGAACGAGAGTTACAGACCAACCCCTTTCTCGACTATATCCGCCGCGAACGGGGTATCGCTCTCAATTCGCGTCGGCCTTTCGGCCGGCAGCCGCGCTGGAACTGAATCGGGACGGATGCACAGCCAGGCCGAAGTACAGCATTTTCCTGCCAGCGCTTATCCGCGCGGAGTGAGCAAGGACCGGTACGGACCTGGCTGGCTGTTTATCTTCTGCCTCTGCCTGGCGCTGAGCGGCTGCGCTTTTTTCAAACCCCAAGCCGCAACCCAGCCTGCGCCCGGTCCCCCGCCGGGAATCGGTTATAGCGGAATGGCGCAGATCGGCCCGGACGACTATCTGGTCGTGCACGACACCAAGGTCAACGAGAGCGGCCCCCGACTAGGCATCGTTCGGGTCAAACAGGATGAGCCGCTGGATTACACCCCACTCACTATCGAAAACTGGGTTCATCCGCAAGGGCCGGCAAACGATCTGGAATCCGCCTGTGCGCTGCCCGGCCGGCCGGGCGAATTGCTCATAGCGGAAAGCAGTTACCAGAAGGGCCTTTATGGTCGTATCTTCCACCTCGACATTAGGGGAACCACCATCCGGATTCTGAGTGTTCTACCGCTGCCCCGCCTGTCCAACAGTGACAAGGATTCGGAGCGAGACAATTACGAAGGGTTGGCCTGCGCCGCCCGCAACGACGGCAAAATACTGCTGATCCTGGGAGAGCGCGGCGGCTCTTCGCGCTATCCCAACGGCGTCTTGCGGTGGGGTGTGTTCGATCCTAACCACGGTGTCGTGGACTGGCCGACCGCCGGCAAAGCCGGCCGGATGGTGATCGCTCCGGGTCCCTGGACCACCCGTCAATCGAAACGCGATATTACCGATCTCTATCTGGATGGCCAGGGTAATCTCTGGGCTGCCGCCAGCGAAGATGCCGGCGACGAAGGTCCATTTCATTCGGTCATCTACCGGGCGGCCACCGTACAGCAGGCGGACGCCGCGAACCCCATCCAGTTGAGCAAGGCGCAGCGCCCCTCCTGGGTGCTGGACGGCCTGAAGGTGGAAGCCCTGGCCGGACCGCCCGACAGCGTCTCCAGCGCCTTTCTGAGCTTCGCCACCGAAGACGAGCATCTGGGTGGAATCTGGCGGCCCCTCTATCCGCCGTTCAAATCCAAATAAGACTCTGCGGCCGGATTTCCCCTTGTCATGAGCGATTCCACCCTGAGCAGCCCCGCTCCCGATGCTTCCATTGCCTGGCATGTGCTGAGCGCCCAGGAGGCGGCGGCCAAGTTGCAGGTAGACCCACGGCAGGGACTCAGTATTGCCGAGGCCGAACGGCGCTTGTCTCACTATGGACCGAACCGACTGACGGAGCGGCCGCCGCGCCCGGTCTGGTTGAAACTCATCGATCAATTCAAAAGCCTGCTGATCCTGATCCTGATCCTGGCCGCCGGGGTGGCCTGGGTGGTCGGCGATTTCAAGGACACGATCGTCATCCTGGTAGTGGTCGTATTCAATGCCATCCTGGGGTTTTATCAGGAACATCGCGCCGAACAGAGCCTGGCCACCCTGAAAAATATGCTGGCCCTGCAAGCCAGGGTGCGACGCGACGGGAGCAAGCACGAGATTGCCGCCGCTACGGTGGCGCCGGGCGATATCGTATTGCTGGAAGCGGGCGACCGCATTCCGGCGGACGGGCGGCTGCTCGAATGTCATCAACTGGAAGTCGATGAAGCCGCGCTCACCGGCGAATCCCATGCGGTCGCCAAGCAGGTCGAACCCTTGAGCGACGTCGAGGTTCCCCTGGCCGAACGCATCGATCTGGTGTTCATGAATACCGTGGTCACGCGGGGCCGGGCCGAATGCCTGGTTACCGCCACCGGTATGGACACCGAGATGGGGCGGATCGCGGGACTGATGGAGACCGCACCCGAAGGCTCCACGCCCCTGCAAATTCAACTGGACCACCTGGGCAAGCGGCTGGCCGCCATCGCCGGGGTGGTCGTGGGCCTGATCTTCGCCCTGGCGCTCTATCAAGGTCAGCCGCTGGCCCATGCTATGCTCACCGCCATCACCCTGGCGGTAGCGGCGATTCCGGAAGGTCTGCCAGCGGTGGTCACGGTCACTTTAGCCTTGGGAATGCGGCGGATGGCGGCCCAGCGCGCCATCGTCAAGCGTCTGGCGGCGGTGGAGACCCTGGGCTGCACCTCCGTCATCTGCTGCGACAAAACGGGGACGCTGACGCTCAACCAGATGACGGCGCGGGCGCTGTATTATCACGGGCGGCGCTTCAAGGTGACCGGCGAGGGCTACGAGGCCGCCGGCGGGATTCAGGCCGAGAACGGCGTTCCCCCACCGGAATTCAGGCCCCTGCTGTTACCGGCGGCCCTGTGCAACGACAGCCGGGTGCAGGACGGCAAACTCATCGGCGACCCGACCGAAGGCGCTCTCACCGTACTGGCCATGAAGGGCGGCTTGGTCGCGGAAGCCGTCGCGACGCAACTGCCGCGCATCGCCGAAATCCCCTTCGACGCCGCGAATAAATTTATGGCCACCTTCCACCGGGATGGGAACCAGGTACAAATCTACCTCAAGGGTGCTCCGGATGTCCTGCTGGCCCGCTGTGCTTGGGTTGCTGTGGAACCAAACCAAGTGGCGCCGGCGTCCTCGCCGGTGCATCTTCAGGCGCAAGGTCAAGTGGCGCCGGCATCCCTGCCGGCGGGTCCGATAGCACTGGACGAGGCTCAGCGGCAGCGCATCCTGGCGGAGAACGAGGCGATGGCAGCCCAGGCCCTGCGGGTGCTGGCGGTAGCCACGCGCAGCCTGCCGGCTGAGCAATTCGACCCGGCCGCCGATCTGTTCGGCTACCTTCGCGAGTTCTGCTTCCAGGGTCTGGTCGGCCTCATGGACCCCCCGCGCCCCGAGGCGCGGGATGCGATTGCGCTATGTCGCCAGGCCGGTATCGCCGTCAAGATGATCACCGGCGACCATCCGGCCACGGCGACGGCGGTGGCCCGGGAACTGGGTCTGACGGGCGCTGTCATCAGCGGCGCCGAACTCGCCAGGCTCTCCCCACAACAACTGACTGCCCGAGTCGCGGAAACCGCCGTTTTCGCCCGGGTGGCGCCGGAACACAAGGTCAAGATCGTGCAGGCTTTACAGGCCAACGGTCAGGTCGTGGCGATGACCGGCGATGGCGTAAACGATGCTCCCGCCTTGAAGACCGCCGATATCGGTGTGGCCATGGGCATTACCGGCACCGAGGTGAGCAAGGAAGCCGGCGCCATGGTCCTCACCGATGACAACTTCGCCACCATCTTAGGCGCCGTCAAGGAGGGGCGTACCGTTTACGACAATCTGGTCAAGTTCGTGCGCTTTCAACTGGGCACCAACATGGGCGCCCTGGCGACCGTGCTGGGGGCCTCGCTGTTGGGCATGCCGACACCTTTCAACCCGGTGCAAATTCTCTGGGTCAATATCATCATGGACGGGCCGCCGGCCATGGCGCTGGGCGTAGACCCGCCCCGGCCCGACCTGCTGGCGGAACCACCTCGCGATCCCAAGGCGGAGATACTCACCCTGGCCCGCCTGAGCCAGTTGCTCCTCTTCGGCCTCACCATGGCCGTGGGCACGCTGGCCGTGCTGTACTATGGACTCGCCGGCGGCGACTCGGGCCGGGCGCTGACCCTGGCCTTCACCACCTTCGTCCTGTTCCAATTCTTCAATGTGTTCAACGCCAGGGCCGAGGTAGGTTCGACTTTCACCCAGCATTTCTTCAGCAACCGACCGTTATGGCTGGCGCTGAGCGGCGTGCTATTGATGCAACTGGTGGTGGTGTACTGGCCACCGGCGCAGGCGGTTTTCCAGACTCAGCCTTTAAGCCTGCTGGATTGGGGAGTGGCGGTGGCGGTCGCGTCCAGCGTGCTGGTGCTGGAAGAGCTTAGCAAGCTGATCAGTTATTTGATTACGGGGCGGCAGGCTTGATGGGGTGTAATGTCAGTCCGGGTAGATACCGTCTTGGCGCTCACTCTACAAGCGCCCATTTAGAGTTGTAGGCCGGAATAAGCGGAGCTTGCGAAGCGTTTCCGGCGCTTTTGGGCTAAACTTGGAATAGTTATCAAATTTAGGGACGTTCAACGAGAGAACCTGCTATGCAACCATCAAAGATCTATGTCCGTATTGATGAGCACGGCGTGATGCGCGTAGGGAATACGCGGGTCATGCTGGATTCCGTCGTAGCCAGCTTCGAGCAGGGATACTCGCCGGAAACTATCCAACAACAATACCCGGTGCTGACCTTGGAGGAGGTCTATGGCGCGACTGCCTGGTACTTGGCGAATGCCGATGAAGTGGCGCAGTACCTCAAACGCCAGCAAGCCGTCTGGAAGCACTGGCGGGCACAGGCGGAGGCGCAGCCAAGCCCTGTTCTTCAGAGTTTGCGCATGCTGCAAGCGCGCCAGGTTTCAGAAACGTCATGAGCCGGCCCCGGTTCTTGGCCGATCACGACTTGAATGAACATATCGTTGTAGGCGTTCGGCGTCGTGAACCCAATATTGAATTCCTACATGTGCGCGATCTGGGTATGAACGACAGACCCGATGCGGAGATTCTGGAGTATGCCGATCAACAGGGTTTGATTATCATATCCCATGACGTAAACACGATGCCTGCCGAAGGGTATACCCGCCTCGCAGGCGGGAAAACGATTGCCGGATTACTGATGGTTCAGCAGACCCAGCCAATAGCTGTGATTATCGAGAGTCTGTTGTTGATCTGGTCAGCCAGTGAAGCCGAAGAATGGAAAAACCAAATTTGTTTTCTACCTTAAGAAAAATATGAAAAATTGACATGGCGACCACTGCTCAAGAAGCGTTCACAGAAATTGTTCATAACCTACTGCCTGGCGAACGGCTTCGTCTGGCAGCGCTCATTTTGCAAGACCTGACACAATCCCAGCTATCCAGCTTGGACAGTAGCGATACCTGGAACGAACAGGATCAAAGCGATTTAACTACTCTTTCTTTACAGTACGCTGCCGAGCTATACCCAGAGGATAAAGAGCTTGTTTAACTCAGGTGATGTGTAACCGTTTAGCCCCCCCTGCTTGCATATCTGCAAAGGTAGGTATTGCTGCTTTCCCCTCCTTTTCAAGGAGGGGTGGCGCGTAAGCGCCGGGGTGGTTGATGGGGTGGTTCCACAGGTTATCTTGCCACCCGCGCGTCCGCTTCAAGGCTT
>CAIMUS010000069.1 GCA_903844665.1 uncultured Pseudomonadota bacterium | reverse complement strand
TAACGGCTGGCAACCGTAACTGCCCTACCCGTGGCGAGCCTGGCAGCGATGCCTGGCACGGTGGCTGGAGGTCTAGCCACTGGCGGGAAAGTGACGCCTGTCAGAGACGAAGCTAGCCTGTCAGGGGCTTCGGGGCAGGAACAAAAGTGTGAACACTTTTGTTCACCTTTTTGATAGCAGAATCGATCATGCTGACTTACGAAGACTGCGTAGGACTGGCCGAGTTGACCGAGGAAGAGATCGAGGCTATCGCCCGACACGAGCATCTGCCGGAGATGATCGCCGCCGAGCTGGGCAATTATCTGGTACACGACCCCGACGGCGTGCCGAAGATCAAACGCATCATTCTCGATGACATCGAGCAGGCCAGGGAGCGGGGAGAGCAGCAGCAGCAGGTGGCGCGGTTAAAACTGGTTCTGAGACAGTTTATCGCGACCCACCCCTCCAACCCCACCCGCTGAGTTCCTGCCGCAGCTGACTCGAAGGCCATAACGACGGCGGCCACAGGCCGTGGTTAAGAATGCTTGCTGATGTAGTCGTATTCGGCATCCATGTTTTTCTTGGTGTCGTTGCCCACGAATTCGGCCAGCTTGCCGCCTATCAGCGGAATGCCGCAGGTAACCTTAATGGTGACTTCGTTGACGCAACCTTTGCCCTCCGGGCGGAGATTCATACTGCCGACCACCTTCACGGGTACGCCGGCGACATTGATATCCATCTTACAGGCGCGGCTGCCGTCGTCCTGCGCTTCCCATTGCTCAGTCTGCACCACTTTATTCCAGGCGCCGAGGAATTTCTGCAAAATGCCCGGCACCTCCGACGGCACCTCCCGCTGGGTCTTGCCGCTGTAAGTCCCACCGCTTTCGCTGGCCTCCAGCAGCTCGACGTTGCGGGCGCCGATGTTCTCGTACTTAGCTTTGATCGCGTCGGGGTCGCTGAAAAACTTGAAGACCGCGGCAACGCCTTTCTTGTAGTGATGTACGTCTTTGACTTCCAAAACGGCTCTCCTCGATTGTTCAGGGATGGGATTAAGAGTGCTCTATCATAGCGCAGCTTGCGGGGTTCGTAACGAACCCGGCACAAGAACCGCCCGTCAGGCCAACTCCTTCTGATAGATGCGGTAACGTTTATAGATGGTCCCGCCCAGTTCCTCGATCAGCCCGCGCATCTTCATATTATCTTCCAGGATCCAGGAGAGTTCGGCTTCCTGAATACCGCGTTTCTTGCCGGCGTTACGCATGCCGTCGATGATCAGTACGGCCAGCGCGGCGCCGAGCATACTCTGCTGATAGCGTTTGCGCACGCCTAACAAGGGAACCCGGGCGCTTTTGGGGTAAGCCCGCTTCAGCCGCCACAGCAACTTAAGCCAGCCGAAAGGCAGCAACCGACCATTCAAATCGTGGATGATCTCGTTCAGATTCGGCATCAGAATCCCCATCGCCGCGGGGGCGCCATCGACTTCGGCGATCTGGACGAAATCGTCGGGCAACAACCGGGCCAGATCGCGGCCCAGATGGCGAAATTCCGCCTCGGTAAAGGGAACCGAGCCCCAGTTCTGCGACCAGGCATCGTTGAAGATATCCCGCAAAATGACCAGATCCTGCTCCAGTTGCGAACGATCGAGTGTCCTAAGATGTATCCGGTTGGCCGCTTTGCGCACCACCACCTGCATGGCGGGGGACATGACAAAATCATCTGTTATCCGGTAGGCCAGTAAATCCTTGGCCTTGACATAGCCCCGCTCTTCCAACCGGGTTGCATAATAGGGAGGGGCATGCCCCATCATCACGGCAGGGGGGGTATCGAAACCTTCCACCAGCAAACCGCATTCATCGTTGATGGACAGGCTGAACGGCCCAAGGATTCGGCGCAGACCCTGCGCGCGCAGCCAGTCTTCGGCCGTCGTCAGCAACGCCTGAAATACAGCCGGATCATCGACCGCTTCGAGCATTCCGAAAAAACCGGTCGCGTCCTGATGGATTTGTAGATGCAGCCGATCGACCTGGGCGCTGATGCGACCGACGCTACGATTGTGACGCCAGGCGAGCCAGCCACGCCAATCCGCATGAGCAAAATAGGGGTTTTTCTTCGATAAATGCTGCCGCCGCTCGAACAGCAGTGGTGGAATCCACAGCGGGTCGGCGGCGTAAATCGACCAGGGCAGGCGGATAAACTGCTTCAGCTCGCGGCGCGTGATGACTGGAACTATCTGTATTTGTTGCAAGTCCGATACAGATTGATTACGGGTGTCATCAATAGTAACTTTTGTGGTATTCGACATTATTTTCTCCAAATTGAAAAAGCAAATTGGCCCAAGTAAAAAAAGAGTCATTTAATGTTGTGTTGTAGCAACTTGAAGTGGTAATATAGCAACTATGTGTGGTAGTGTTGATTTTACCATAGGAGTTATGGTAATTCTGATGCAGGTTCGGCTCAAGGTTAGCACCACTTTGTTAGTGCGCCTGTTCAGGGATGACAATAGGAGTTGGAAAACTGACCTGGACCTGCATTTTTTATGTCTACCTCGGTAGGCGCAGTGTTGAGTAACTGCCGGTGATTCGCTGTAATCAGCCGCTGGCCCGCTCCACCTCAGCCTGCCTGGGTAAACCCCGACTGACGCAGCAGTCACTCAGGCGATCCTGGCGCAGGAATGATAGCTTGACAGGATTAATCAAGCTTGCAGGGTCATGTTAAGCTAAATTTGTATATTTTGGATACATTGCTGGGGAGAAATTTCAGTTGGGTATGGTAACAACACCAAGTGACAACAAATTGCCGTTGCGGGCCGCCGATTTTGCCACTTTGGCAGAGGCGCTCGATTACGCAGCCGAAGGTGATACCGGTTGTAATTTCTACACTGGTAAAGGCGAGCTGTATGCCGTGCTGCCTTACGCAGAACTGCGCGAACAGGCACAGGCGCTGGCCCGCCGTTTCCATAGCCTGGGTCTGGAACGGGGCTCGCGGGTGGCGCTGATCGCCGAAACCCACCCGGATTTCCTACGCTTCTTCTTCGCCTGCCAGTACGCCGGGTTGGCGCCCGTTCCATTGCCCATTTCGATCAATCTGGGCAGCCATAAGGCTTATGTCAGGCAACTGCGGGATCTGTTGGTCAGTTGTCAGGCGGCTGTCGCCATAGCGCCAAGCGGCTTCGTGCCTTTCCTCGAAGAAGCCGCGGCTACGATGGGCTTGCGTTTTCTGGGGGATCCGGAGACCTTTATCGGGGAATTTCCGGAACAGGCAGCGGCGCTCTATCCGCTGCAGTCCCAGGAAGTGGCTTATCTGCAATACACCTCCGGCAGCACCCGGTTCCCGCGTGGGGTCATGATCACGCAGCAGGCCGTGCTCAACAACCTGGCCAGTATTATCCAGGATGGGGTCAAGGTCAGGCCGGGTGACCGGGGCATGTCCTGGCTGCCTTTCTACCATGACATGGGGCTGGTCGGCTGCCTCCTGGTTCCGGTTGCCGCCCAATTGTCGATGGATTATCTCAGTACCCGTGAGTTCGCCATGCGGCCGCGGCAATGGCTGGCGCTGCTGACGCAAAACCGGGCCACCATTTCCTTCAGCCCCCCCTTCGGCTATGAACTCTGTGCCCGCCGCCTGCGGCCGGAGGAAATGGCCAAATTCGACCTCAGTGCCTGGCGGGTGGCCGGCGTCGGCGCGGAGATGATTCGCCCCGAAACCCTGGCGCGTTTTGCCCAGGTGCTGGCGCCCAGTGGTTTCGACTCCAAGGCGTTTCTGGCCTGCTATGGCATGGCCGAATGCTCTCTGGCGGTGAGCTTTGCGCCGCTGAATGAGGGGCTGGGGGTCGATTATGTGGACGGTGATTATCTGGCCGCCCGGCGTAAAGCCATTCCCCTCGACCCGTCCACCGCTCAGGCCGGCCGGATCAGCAGCTTCGTCAACTGTGGCGCCCCGTTGCCGGGCTACGAAGTCGCCATTCGGGATGAACAGGGACGGACCCTGCCGGAACGTCACAGCGGCATCATTTACGTCAAAAGTCCCAGTGTCATGTCGGGATACTTCAACGATCCCGGCGAGACCCGCCGGGTACTGTCGCCGGATGGCTGGCTCAATACCGGCGACATCGGTTACCGGATTGGTTCAAAGCTGATCGTGACCGGTCGGCAGAAGGATATGATCATCATCAACGGGCGTAATATCTGGCCGCAGGATCTGGAATATCTGGCCGAGCAGCAGCCGGAAATACGTCCGGGCGATGCCCTCGCCTTTGCGGCGCCCGGTCCGGATGGCGCGGATCTGACCATCCTGGTGGTGCAGTGTCGGGAGACCGATGCCGGCAAGCGCGCCGATCTGATGGCGCGGTTGCAAGGCCTCATCCGCGAGGAACTCGGCATCGATTGCTTCATCGAGCTGGTGTCTTTGCATACCCTGCCGCGCACCTCCTCCGGCAAGCTGTCGCGTTCCAAGGCCCGGCAGAACTTCATCGACGCTCATCGGTGGGAGGCGATGGTCCAGCGGACCCGACCTGCCGGGGAGCTCAACTTGCGTGTGGGTTGATATCCACCCTGGTGACGCCAGGGCCGGGGTTGTCGCCCTGACAGGGGCGACCGGCTTTATCGGTGGCAGGCTGGCACGGCGGTTGCGCAGCGCCGGCTGGCAGGTGCGGGTGCTGGTGAGGCCTGCCGCCAATACCGCCTCCCTCGCCGGTCTGGGGGTGCAGCAGCTAAAGGGGGATTTGGAAGATCAGGAAAGTTTACAGCGCTTGGTTGCCGATACCTACGCGGTGATCCATTGCGCCGGGACAGTCCGTGGTGTCACGCCGGCGCAGTTCAATCGAATCAATGTGGAAGGTGTCGCACGTCTGGCGCGGGCTGCTGTCTCGCAGCGGCCACGTTTTCTGTTACTGTCTTCACTGGCGGCGCGTGAGCCCGGATTGTCGCCTTACGCGGCCAGCAAACAGCAAGGTGAACAGGCGCTGGTGGCGGAGGCAGGGGAAATGCCCTGGGTTGCGTTGCGTCCTCCTGCCGTGTATGGTCCCGGTGATAGGGAATTATTGCCCTTGTTCCAGTGGATGGGCCGGGGTATTGTACCCGTGCTGGGTTCCGTTGGCGCGCGTTTTTCATTACTATATGTGGACGATCTGGCGGCCGCTGTATTGCAGTGGTTGCACCAGCCACAGGGTGTGTCCGGGATATTCGAGCTGCACGATGGCCATGCCGGAGGCTATAGCTGGGATGAAGTCGTAGCCATTGCCTCGGTGCTGCGCGCCAGGCACATCCGGCGGGTGCCGATACCGGCGTTGCTGCTGCGGCTGCTGGCCGGCCTGAGCGTATCGATTTCCCGGCTGGGCGGTTATGCGCCCATGCTGACTCCGGGCAAAGTACGCGAACTGAGACATCCCGATTGGGTCTGTGATAATGTAGCGATAAGCCGGGCGCTGGCCTGGACGCCTCAAGTAGAATTGGCGGAGGGATTACGGCGTACACTCGGCTGGGGGGAAGGGAAAGGGAAAGGGAAAGGGCAAGTTCCTGAATCTGGCTGATTTTGCTATTTGATTCTGCGCTACCGGGGTATTTTGTATGCCAAGCTATGATAGTGTCCTCAAGGAAATCTACGAGGTATTGCAGCCATTTGCCAAAGAGGACCAAAGCTTAAGCGAAGAGACAGAACTCGTCACCGATCTGGGGCTGGACTCGATACAGGTTATGGAACTCCTGTTACAGATCGAAGATCGCTTCGATGTCTCCATCCCCCTTAATATCATGCCCGATGTGCGCACTATCAAGGATCTGGTTCTGCAACTTATTGCCATCGTCACCCGGCCACAATGACTATATTCGATAAGTTCCAGACGCTTGCCGCCAATCGCGCAGAACTGCTCGCCAGCGGCATCAATCCCTTCGGGGTCGTGATCGAACAGATTTGCTCTCCGACCGAAGGGGTGGTCAATGGCCACCCCGTGATTCTCGTGGGCACCAACAATTATTTGGGCCTTACCTTTCATCCGGACTGCATCGCGGCGGCCTGCGCCGCCGTCGAGACGCAGGGCACGGGCACCACAGGATCGCGGATGGCGAACGGTACCTACACCGGCCATCTGGCGCTGGAGCGGGAATTGGCCGATTTCTACGGCTATCCCTATGCCATCGTGTTTTCCACCGGGTATCTGGCCAACCTGGGCATGCTGTCGGCCTTGACCGGACGGGGGGATGTCATTCTGCTGGATGCGGACTGCCACGCCAGTATTTATGACGGTTGCCGCATGAGCGATGCCGAGATGATTCGGTTTCGACATAACGATGTCGGCGACCTGGAGAAGCGCCTGCGGCGGCTGGGCGAACGCGCCAGTAATACACTGATTCTGGTGGAAGGGATTTACAGCATGCTGGGCGACCGTGCCCGACTGGTGGATATCGTCGCTATCAAAGATCGCTATGGCGCCTACCTGTTGGTGGATGAGGCGCATTCCCTGGGGGTGCTGGGTCGGCATGGCCGGGGCCTGACTGAAGAGGCCGGTGTGGAGGATCGGGTGGATTTCATCGTCGGCACTTTCAGCAAGAGTTTGGGCGGCATTGGCGGCTTCTGTGTCAGCCCGCTGCCCGAGCTGGAACTGATCCGTTATGCCACTCGTCCCTACATCTTCACGGCCTCGCCTTCGCCCGCGGTGATTGCCTCTACCCGTGCAGCGCTCCGTATTCTGGCCACGCATCCTGAACTACAGGACCGTTTGTGGAGCAATGCCCAGCACCTGTATCAGGGTCTGCGGGCGCTGGGATATACCGTGGGGCCGGAACCCAGCCCGGTAGTCGCCGTAATTATGCAATCCAAGGCACAGGTGCTGGCCTGCTGGCACTACCTGCTGGAACAAGGCATCTATGTCAACCTGGTGCTGCCGCCGGGGGCGCCCAAAGGAGCCTGTCTGCTGCGTTGCAGCGTCAGCGCCGCGCATACCTCGGCCCAGATCGATACCGTCCTGGCGGGCTTTGCCGCCTTGCGGGATAGCGTCCTGATCGCTCAGGAGGCCTGCTGAGCGGCCCGAAGATTACCCTGCCACTTGTTGACCCGATGCCGCTGAGAGATTCGCCGACAGCGAATCCGCGCTAATTTCCAGGTACTCGCATGCGTTTATTGCTCGCCTTCGTCCGCGCCAATCCCTGGCGCTCCCTGATCATGGCGTCAGCCCTGTTGCTGGCCGGGATCGTAGAAGGCATCGGCCTGGCCGCAATGCTGCCTCTGCTGAGTTTTGCGATCGACAGCCAGGCGGCGGCGCCAGCCGCCAAGCACAGCGGCTTTAACTATTTTGTTACCAATGCTTTAGCGCAACTCGGGATCGAGCCGACGATCGGGGTGCTGCTGGTGATTGTCGTTATCGGCATACTGCTGAAAAACGGGCTGCTACTGTTCATCCGTAAATGGATCGGGTATACGATCGCCGAATTTACCACCCGGTTGCGGTTGGAGTTGTTGCAGGCATTGCTAAATACCCGCTGGGAATATTTTCTGCATCAGCGGATCGGCAATCTGGCCAACGCCATGGCCACCGAGACACTGCGGGCGGCGGACGCCTATGTCAACGGCGTCACCATGATCTCGGTGGTGATCCAATCGATCGTCTATGCGACCGTCGCCCTGCTGGTATCCTGGCATGCCACGCTGGTTTGCGTCATGGTGGGTTTAGCCATTGGCTATCTCTCGCATGGCCTGATTCAGATGGCGCGACAGGCCGGCAAACGCCAGACCCGACTGTTACAGTCGCTGCTGGCGCGTCTGACCGATACTCTGCAATCGGTAAAGCCGCTCAAGGCGATGGCCCGGGAAAATCTGGCCGATGCCGTCCTGGCGGCGGAGACCGCTCAGTTAAACCGGGCTTTGCGTAAAGAGGTGTTTAGCCGCGAAATATTGAAAGCCGTACAGGAACCGCTGACCTCGATAGTGATCGCTATCGGCGTTTATGTATCGCTGGTCTACTGGAATTTACCGCTGGCCAAGGTGATCGTGCTGGTGCTGCTGTTAAGCAAGATGCTGAATTCGATGGGCAGGATTCAAAATCTTTACCATAAAGTGGCTGTTTGCGAGAGCGCCTATTGGTCTTTACAGAAGACGATTCGCCAGGCGGAGCGTGAGCGTGAAGTCGTATCCGGCAATCGGATACCCACCCTGGAGCAGAGCATCCGGCTGGATCGGATCAGCTTCGCTTATGGCGAGCAGCAGGTATTTCGGGGGCTGTCATTGACGGTGCCGGGGGGGCTGTTGACCACTCTGATCGGTCCTTCGGGGGTGGGCAAGACCACGATCATCGATCTGATTACGGGCCTGCTGCGCCCCCAGGGTGGCGAAGTATTCATCGACAATGCGGCCCTGGCCCAGATCGATCTGAAAGCCTGGCGGCGCCTGATCGGCTATGTGCCTCAGGAAACTATGCTGTTCCATGACACCGTACTGAACAACGTCACCCTGGGCGACCCGGAACTGGGTGAAGCCGATGCGACCTATGCCCTGCGGGCCGCGGGCGCCTGGGACTTTGTGACCCGGTTGGAACAGGGCATGTACACCGATGTCGGCGAGCGCGGCAGCAAACTATCCGGCGGGCAGCGGCAACGCATCATGATCGCCCGCGCCCTGGCGCACCGGCCGCGGTTGCTGATTCTGGACGAAGCCACCAGTGCACTGGATCCCGAGACTGCACGGTCGATTTGCGATACGCTGTGTTCCCTGCGCGGCCAGTTGACGGTTCTGGCTATTTCCCATCAGACTACCCTGGTGGACAGCGCCGATCGGGTTTATCGCCTGCAAGACGGGGAAGCCACAGCCGTGGATAAACAGGTCCTGGCTGACGCGATCTGACAGCGCCATCGGCCCGACGGCAGGAAATAACGGTAGTTCTGACGCCCCTTATAGCGCCTGTAGGAACGAGCTTGCTCGCGAAGGGAACGGTCGCCGGTAAACCGGCGCTGTTCGCGAGCAAGCTCGCTCCTGCGTGTGAACAGATGACTGGTTACGCCCAATTTCAATTGTACAGCCCGAAAAAAAAGGCCGGAGATAACTCTCCGACCTGAAAACAGTGGTGGAGCCGATGGGGATCGAACCCACGACCTTCGCATTGCGAACGCGACGCTCTCCCAGCTGAGCTACGGCCCCACGGGGGTAAGGTGCGTAATAATACATTGCTTTGCCAGACTCTGCCAACCTCCCCGGAAAATTATTGGTAGTGTAAATTTTCCAGTGATGAGAACATGTGAGAACTACATGTAGTGTTATCTTTGCTCTTACTACACAAAATAGTGTATCAGCTTGTCTCCATCACTGGGAAATTTACAGCAAGAAATTTTTTATGGATTTAATCTCCATCATCATCCCTGTGTTGAATGAAGCGGCGGCTTTGCCCGCTTGTTTACAAGCTTTGCAGCCGCCGCGCCGGCAGGCTTGCGAACTGATTGTGGTGGACGGCGGCAGCACCGACAACACCGTAGCCATCGCCGGACCGCTGGCCGATCGCGTGCTGGCAACGCCGACAGGCCGGGCCGTGCAGATGAACGCCGGCGCCCAGGCGGCGTGCGGCGGCATTCTCTGGTTTCTGCACGGCGACAGCCTGCCGCCGCCCGCCGCTGCCGCGTCGATCCGGGCGGCGTTAGCCGGCTCCAATCAGCACTGGGGCCGGTTCGACGTGCGTCTGTCCGGCAACCGGCCACTGCTGCGAATAGTCGAAACTCTGATGAACCACCGCTCCTGTCTGACCGGCGTAGCGACCGGCGACCAAGGCATCTTCGTACGTCGCTCCGTTTTCGCCCAGGTGGGCGGCTACCCCGCTATTCCCCTGATGGAAGACATCGCCCTGAGCCACGCCTTGAAACGAATCAGCCGGCCGGTCTGCCTGCATCAGCGCCTGCTAACCTCCAGCCGCCGCTGGGAGCAACGGGGGATCTGGAAGACGATCTTACTGATGTGGCGCTTACGGCTGGCGTATTTTTTGGGCACCGATCCGGCCAGGCTGGCGCGGCTCTACTACGGCGGTTAAAACATGCGCTTTCCGCAGGCGCGTCTGCTGATCTTCACCAAGGCGCCGACGCCGGGCCAGGTCAAGACCCGCCTTGCAGGTAAACTGGGACGGATCGGCGCGGCGAAGCTATACCAGCGGTTGCTGCGCCGGACGCTGCACCTTGCCAGCCACGCCTCCCTCTGCCCGGTACAACTGTGGTGCGCACCGGATACGCGACATGGTTTCTTCCAGCGCTGCTGCCGGGATTACGGCATCGAGCTGCGCCGGCAGCAGGGCGCCGATCTGGGACAACGGATGCAACATGCCTTGAATATCGTGCTGCGCCAAACGCCCTATGCGGTATTGATCGGCGGCGATTGCCCCTCGCTGGAGGAAATGGAACTGCGAGCGGCGTTCACGGCGCTGGCGACAGGATACGACGCCGTACTGGGACCGGCGGCGGATGGCGGTTATGTGCTGATCGGCCTGCGTCGGCCTAATGGCGCCTTATTCAGACAGATCGCCTGGGGGAGTTCCACAGTGCTGGCCACCACCCGCCGCCGGCTGCGGCGGGCCGGCCTCGATTGGGTGGAATTGCCGCCGGGATGGGATGTGGACCGGCCCGCCGATCTACGGCGCCTCAATCGCCTGTTGGGCAACGCTTCGCTCTTGCCCAACCTACTTCCATCGCGCTTGCCGTAAATCTCTACCAACTCGTAATCACAGTTTCCGTTCCAATCGGCGGTAAACATCGGCATCGTTGCGCTTGCCGATGACTGCTACTTTGAGGATATCGGCTTCGACCCGGTAGACAATCCGATATTCGCCTGCATCCACGCGCCACCAGGTGGCAGCCTTGCCCTTCATCGAAGCGGCATCCGGTGGCGCCGGATTCTCTCGTAACGCCTGGAGCTTGTGGGCCAGTTGCCGGGCGTGTTTCGGATTGCCCTGTTGCAGTTCTTGCAGAAATTTCTGCGCCTGCCGGGAAAAATCAATCTTTAGCATCGAGCAGTTCCCGCAGTAACTGTTCGCTGGCATCCGGGCCCACATAACCCTCGGCTTCGGCGGCGCCGGCCCGCGCTGACCAGTAAGCATCTTCCAAAGTTTCCAGACGCTCGTACTCGGCGATGGACAATAGCACCGCCACCGGACGCCCCTTTTTCTCGATGGTTACGGGTTCGCGTTGAGCGGTGTCCAACAACACGCCAAAACTGTTCTTGGCGTCACGTGCAGACAAGGTTTTCATGGCATTGTCCCATTATGGCTCTAATGGCTATTGTAGATCATGAGCTAACATGGCGCTACCGGGAAGATACAGCCAAACAAACTGACAACTGGCAATATAACATAAGACATTTTGCTGATTTTTTCGATAAACTGTATACTGAATCGATTCAATAACCGGGCAGACTTACCAGGAGTCACAGCACTATGAACGCACTGGCAAATTTGAAGCAACCGTTTGAAATTATCGATCTTATCCACGCCGGCTTACCCTTCGGCGAGTTCGAAGGATTACGACAGAAACTCGGCATTTCGGCGGAGAGCCTCGCCGAGGCAGCCCGCATCAATACCCGTACCCTGCATCGACGCAAAAAGGAAGGCGGTTTTACCCCGGAGGAGTCCGACCGCCTGTACCGCCTCATTGTGCTCTACGAGCGCAGTGTAGATGCCTTTCGTAGCGCGGACGCCGCGCGGGATTGGCTAACGCGACCGGGCAGAGTGTTCGGTGGACGGAATCCGCTTCAGTACGCTGACACCGAAGTCGGCTACCTGGAGTTACTCCAGGTAATTGAAGGGATCAAGTACGGCGGCAATTTCGGTTGAGCAGAAAACTTGAAGGGGATATACGCTTATGGAACGCTTCACTGTTTACCGTATTGAAGACAGAATGTATTGGGAAGGCAGGCCTAAGCTGGCCTTCCAGCCCGTAGAACGCTGGCACTCAGGAGGTCGCAAAGTTATCTATACGGCGGAATCGGCGAGTCTGGCAATTCTGGAAAGATTGAAGTGGTTCCTCACTCGAAATGTTATTGTCACCAACCTGGGTGAAAGGAGTTTTATTATCTGGCGGGCTGACTTACTTCTCCGCGAACCACCGGAGGAAATCGATACATCGGCACTTCCTCCGAATTGGTGGACGGCGCCTGCCTGGCTATCCCACGAAACTCAGGAGGTAGGAAACAAGTGGCTCGATGAGAACCGCTCGCTGCTTCTCAAAGTCCCTTCTTCGGCAGTGCCGACAGGCATGGGCTGGAACTACCTGATCAATCCCCAACATGCGGATTTCAACCGTGCCTTGCAACAGGCCACCGTGGCCGAGACCGATTTCGATTTCCAGCATTATCTCGGTTGAGGTGACAGCGGGCCAGCCGTCCTACTCTACGGCTGTTTTCCCGCCTTGCGCTGCTCCAACGTCGCCGCCTTCTGCGGATTCACCCACCAGGTATTCAACTGCGGTCCCTGCATCGGGGTTACCTCCGGCCGGCCGAGCTTATCCCAGTAAGCGATCCGCTCATAGCCAAGATGCCAGTGCGGAATGACGAAATAATTCCATAACAGCACGCGATCCAGGGCATGTACCCGGTCGATCAGCGCCTGCCGGTCGGGCGCGGCGATGACCAATTCGATCAGACGGTCGATCGCCGGATCTTTAATGCCCACCAGATTGCGGCTGCCCGGCAGCGTGGCCGCCTGGGAACCCCAGTTATCCCGCTGCTCGTTGCCCGGCGAAAGCGACTGCCCCCACCGTTGCACCAGCATATCGAAGTCGAAATCCCGGACCCGGTTTTCATACTGGGCGGAATCCACCGTACGCACGTTGGCCTCGATACCCAGGCGCTTGAGATTGCCGACAAAGGGCAACGCCACCCGCTCCCAACCGGGCTCGTCAAGGAGAATCTCGAATTTAAAGGGTTCTCCGGTCTTGGCGTTGATCAGGGCGCGGTCCTTGAAGGTCCAGCCGGCTTCCTGTAGCAGCGCCAGCGCCTTGGCCAGATTGGCGCGCAGCTTTTCCGCATCGCCGGCAACCGGCGGCGCATAGGCGCCGGTGAAGACCTGGGGGGGAATCTGAGCGCGCAACGGTTCCAGAATTTCCAATTCCTCCTTGGCGGGCAGACCGCTGGAGGCCAGTTCGGAGTTATCGAAAAAGCTGCGGGTACGGGTGTACTGGTCGTAGAACAGATTGCGATTGCTCCATTCGAAATCGAAGGCATAAGCCAACGCCTGCCGCACCCTGGGGTCCTGGAACAGCGATCGGCGGATATTGTAGGCGAAGCCCTGCATGCCTGCCGGCATTTGCGTGGGCAGCTCCTCTTTTTTCACCAGCCCCTGCGCCACGGCCGGGAAATCGTAAGCCGTGGCCCACAGCTTGGCGGTATTCTCCAGCCGGATGTCATAGGCCCCGGCCTTGAACGCTTCCAGCGCCACAGTGCTATCCCGGTAATAGTCATAGCGTATCCGGTCGAAATTATGGGATCCCCGGTTCACCGGCAGATCCTTGCCCCAGTAATTCTCATCCCGCTTGTAGACGATAAAGCGTCCCGGCTCGAATTTTTCGATGCGATAAGGGCCGCTGCCGACGGGCGGCTCCAGCGTGGTGGCCTCGAAATCGCGGTTTTGCCAGTAGGCTTTGGACAGCACCGGCATCTGCCCCACGATCAGCGGCAATTCACGGTTCTCGCCTTTGCTAAAGGTAAATTTCACCTGGCGCTCGCCCACTTTTTCCACTTTGGCGACATTGGCATAGTAGAACCGATAGGAGGGACTGCCTTTGGCTTTTAACGTCTCGAAGGAAAAAATCACATCGTCGGCGGTAATCGGTGCGCCGTCATGGAATCGCGCCTGGGGCCGCAGCGTAAAGGTGACCGAGGAACGATCGTCGGCAATCTCGATGGTTTCGGCGATCAGGCCGTATTCGCTGAACGCCTCGTCGGCGCTGCCGGCCATCAGACTCTCGAACAGAAAGCCCAGTCCCGCCGCCGCCTGACCCTTGATCACATAGG
The DNA here is from genome assembly GCA_903844665.1 of uncultured Pseudomonadota bacterium. Classification (GTDB taxonomy): domain Bacteria; phylum Pseudomonadota; class Gammaproteobacteria; order Competibacterales; family Competibacteraceae; genus CAIMUS01. Next base: position 2,269 of record CAIMUS010000069.1, on the reverse strand, counting down.
GATTTAGGGTATCGAAGCTGCCGATCGCGTCGAAACGGACCTCACCTCCCTTGGGAGCAACCGGGTTGACATAATCGAAGTGCTGAAAATCCGGCCCGTATTTGGGTTCGCCGTGCATGGCGACCCCCTGCGCGGGCTTGCCGGCCTGCGCGCCGGCGGTAAGGCCCAGAAGCAACAGCAGACCACCGAGACAGACCGATAAATAACGCATTAGTCAATCCTTATCTTCCAGTAGAATAGTGCCCAAAATTGTTCAGACGATACCAAAATACAGGAGCTCACTATGGGTTTTCTCGCCGGTAAACGCGCCCTGATCGTAGGGCTCGCCAGCACCCGTTCCATCGCCTGGGGCATCGCCAAGGCCATGCACCGCGAAGGAGCCGAACTGGCTTTCAGTTATCAGACGGAAAAACTGCGCCCACGGGCGGAACAGATGGCGGCGGAATGCGGCAGTCATATTACCATGGCCTGCGATGTGGAAAGCGACGGGCAGATCGACGCCCTGTTCGAGACGCTGAAACAACATTGGGACGGATTGGATATCATCGTCCATTCGGTGGCTTTCGCCCCTCAGGACGCCCTGCGTGGCAGCTATCTGGACAGTGTGACCCGGGAAAATTTCCGCAGCGCCCACGACATCAGTTCCTACAGCTTCGCCGCCCTGGCCAAGGCCGGCAAGCCGATGCTGCAGGGCCGCAACGGAGCGCTGCTGACCATGAGCTATCTGGGCGGGGTGCGCTGCGTGCCGCATTACAACGTGATGGGTGTGGCCAAGGCCAGCCTGGAAGCCAATGTGCGCTATATGGCCTATTCCCTGGGACCGGAAGGCATCCGCGTCAACGCCGTCTCCGCCGGCCCGATCCGCACGCTGGCGGCGGCGGGCATCCGCGATTTTCGCAAGATGTTGTCTTCCTTCGAACATTCGGCGCCGCTGCGCCGCTGCATTACCATCGAGGAAGTCGGCAATGCGGCCGCTTTTCTATGTTCGGATCTGGCCTCCGGCATCACCGGCGAGATTCTCTACGTGGACGGTGGCTTCAACACGGTCGCCATGGGCGATATCGACGGCGGAGAGTGAAGCCGGGCCACTTTATACCTAGCCGCGGCATAAATTTAGACTTTTTGCTGACCAAAGTCTGATAAATTTTCTACTTCTTCAAACCCCTTGTTGATTGAACAGCCCATGATCCAGCTTGTGAAGCATATAGGGTTGAAGTGCCGGAAAGTGGGGATGATCCCGGCCAAAGCGGATGTGGAGGTGCAAGAGGCCTTCAAAACCACCCAACTGGAACCCCGCCTGGAGCAAGCCAAGGCGGGGCAACGGGCAGTGTTTTTTGTGGATGCAGCCCACTTCGTCCTGGCGCCGTTTTTAGGGATGCTCTGGTGCTTTGCCCGCGTGTTTATCCGGGCGCCGGCGGGGCGGCAGCGCTTCAATGTGTTGGGGGCGTTGAACGCCATTACCCACGAGCAACCTAACCAGATTCGCGAGCAAGCTCGCTCCTACAGGCGAGTTCCCGAATGGCTTGCATTCATTGCGGCCAGAGACACCGTGGAGTACAGCTAATGGGTGAAATCATCGTTGACCTTGAACTGGAAAACTTCGGCGACCGGGTATTACAACAGCGCGGTTATGAACCGGAAGAAAGCGTGCGACGGCTAAGCGTCAAGGCCATAGTGGATACTGGCGTGGTCATGTTGGTGCTGCCGCAGGATGTAGTCACCACCCTGGGACTTGAGACACAGCGTACCGTCATCGTCGCTTACGCCGACGAACGCAAAGAAGATCGACCCGTCGCCGGCGCGGTCACGTTACGCATTGGCAACCGCACGATGACGACCGAATGCATCGTCGGTCCGCCGTTAAGCGAGCCGCTGATTGGACAAGTGGTATTGGAAGAACTGGACCTGTTACCGGATTGCCAACGGCGGCGGCTCGTCCCACGACCGGAATCGCCGTATTTCCCCTTGTTGAAGCTGAAGTAATATCCTCTTCCCTCCCCCTCGATGGAATACCATGATCACTCCAGCCGCGCGCTTTTATTTGGGTTTTTACCGGGATGTGCTGTGGCGTTTATTGGTTTTTTCCATCGCCGATATCCTGCAACCGTTTATTCTCATCCTTATCCTCATTATCGTCCGTTATAGTATCGATAAACTGATCGCCCACGGTAAATTGCTGCAGTTGCTGTTCATGATCCTGGGCATCATCGGTTTGTATCTCATCAGCGGTGGCGTGAATCTGCTGGTACGCTACTTTTCCCTCCACATC
>CAIMUS010000068.1 GCA_903844665.1 uncultured Pseudomonadota bacterium | reverse complement strand
GGCGCCCGAAGGGCGGGGGGGTTAAGTCCGCACGATCGAACCACCCCGGCGCTGCGCGCCACCCCTCCTTATCCAAGGAGGGGAATCCATACCCACCCACGCCCGACTTCACGGTATAGCCTTTGCCAGAAATCACCTAACCAGTCGTCCGCTCTCGCGAAGGGAACGGTCGCCGGTAAACCGGCGCTGTTCGCGAGCAAGCTCGCTCCTACAGGCGCTATGAAGGGGCGGGTGCAAACTATTGACGATGGATGCATAGCGCTCGGCTGGTTACATCCATTTGCCAGTACCGTCGCAAGGATTGCCAATGAGTGACGTCCACACAGCTCGTTAGATGCCCGGACGCCACCCGAACGTGCGATCATCGCCAGGCAATCCCTACCCGTGATGGCGGCCAGATTCCCTGCTTCCGGCGCGTCCGCTGGCCGGATGCAGATCGAGTGAGTCCAATCCCTCACGAGAATGGGACTCGATTAGAGGGAGCGGGCCCATTATACTTTCACTTGCTTCAAACTTCGCTTCACAGAAGGAGACTGCAGACTTGACAGTGAGCAACCAGACTATTTTCGGGAATATGCTCCATTTGAAAGCGTACTTCCGTAGCAACGACCTGACACAAAAGTACGCCAGCGACGAGCCGCCGCTGCGGGCGGAACTGTTCAGCAGCGCGCAGATGGAGCAGCATGGCAAGACACTGGCGGGCTTGCATCAGTTGAGTCCGGGACATGCGCCGGACCAGTTGCTGCCGCGGCTGACCGGGAATGAACAGGTCCTGCAGGAAGCCTGTCGCCTGCTGACAGCGGCGGTCAAGGCAAACCGTCGGATTGTGCCGGCCGGGGAATGGCTGCTCGATAACTTCTATCTGATCGAAGAGCAGGTTCGCACGGCCAAGCGACACTTGCCCAAGGGTTACAGCCGGGAGTTACCCCGCCTGGCTCACGGTCCGTCGGCTGGACTTCCGCGCGTGTACGACATTGCGCTGGAGACGATCGCGCACGGCGATGGACGGGTGGATACGGAAAGTCTCAGCCGTTTCGTGGCGGCCTACCAGCAGGTCACCGCCCTCACCTTAGGTGAATTGTGGGCAATTCCCATCATGCTGCGGCTGGCGTTGATCGAAAATCTCCGGCGGGTCAGCGCCCGGATCACCGCCGCCAGGATCGACCGCAACCTGGCCGACTCGTGGGCGGACCAGATGATGGAAATCGCCGAGAAGGACCCGAAGAGCCTGATTTTGGTGATCGCGGACATGGCGCGGTCCAATCCGCCGCTGTCGGGCGCCTTTGTGGCGGAACTGGCGCGCCGGCTGCAGGGACAGAGCCCCGCCTTGGCGGCGCCGCTCACCTGGATCGAGCAGTGGCTTGCCGAATCGGGCCTGACGATCGAGCAATTGGTGCAGGCGGAGAACCAGCAACAGGCCGCCGACCAGGTCTCCATCAGCAACAGTATCGGCAGCCTTCGCTTGCTGGGGGCGATGGACTGGCGCGAGTTCGTGGAGACGATGAGTGTGGTCGAGCAGACCTTGCGCCAGGATCCGGGCGGCGTTTATGTCAGGATGGATTTCGCCACCCGTGACCGCTACCGTCACGTGGTGGAGAAAATAGCGAAGAACAGCCGGCTATCCGAGGCTGAAGTGGCGCGCCAGGCGATTCAATTGGCGCACGAGGGCGCGACCGGCAAAGGCGGCGATGACCGGACGGCGCATGTCGGGTTCTACCTGATCGATGAGGGATTGCCACAGCTCGAACGCCTGGCGCGGGCGCGCCTGTCCACGGCGGCGGCTCTTCGAAAAATAAGCCGCCAGTTTCCTTTGTTCGCGTATCTGGGCGGGATTGCGCTGCTCACGGCGATCCTCAGCGGGAGCTTACTAGAGCAGGCGTATGCCGCCGGGTCACCGGCTTGGCTACTGGCGCTGCTCGGCATCCTCCTGCCGCTGTCCACCAGTCAGTTGGCGGTAGCGCTGGTGAACTGGCTGGCGACCCTGCTGGCGACGCCGCAGCCGCTGCCGCGACTGGACTTCTCCCAAGGCATTCCGCCGGAATCGCGCACGCTGGTGGTGATCCCGACCCTGCTCACCAGCGCTGCCGGCATCGAGGCTCTGGTCGAGGCGCTGGAAATCAGGTTCCTGGCCAATCGCGACGAAAACCTGTACTTCGGTCTGTTAACCGATTTTCGCGACGCGCTCCAGGAAATCTGTCCTGAGGACGAAGCGCTGTTGCGCCTGGCGCAGCAGCGGATCGAAGCGCTGAATCAAAAGTACCGGCGCGCTGAAACCGACACGTTCTTCCTGTTCCATCGCCCGCGCCGGTGGAATCCGCAGGAGCGGCTCTGGATGGGTTACGAGCGCAAGCGCGGCAAGCTGGGTGACTTGAATGCGTTGCTGCGCAACGGCGTGACCGATGCCTTTGCGCTGATCGTCGGCAGGACCGACGTCCTGGCGAACGTGAAGTACGTCATCACCCTGGACACCGATACGCAACTACCGCGCGACGCGGCGTGGCAGTGTGTGGGCGCCCTGGCGCACCCCCTGAATCGGGCCCGCTACGACGAAGACAGGCAGCGGGTTTGTGAGGGGTACGGCATCCTGCAACCCCGCGTGGCCGTGAGCCTGCCCGGCGCGAACCGGTCGTGGTATGCGCGGCTGTACGGCAGTGAGGCGGGCATCGATCCGTACTCACGCGCCGTCTCCGATGTTTACCAGGATCTGTTCCAGGAAGGCTCTTTCATTGGCAAGGGAATCTATGATGTCGATGCGTTCGAACGGTCACTCGAAGGGCGTTTTCCCGACAACCAGATCCTCAGCCACGACCTGCTGGAAGGGTGCTACGCGCGGGCGGGGCTGTTGAGCGATGTGCAGTTGTACGAGGACTACCCGGCGCGCTATAGCGCCGACGTGAGCCGCCGTCACCGCTGGATTCGCGGCGATTGGCAGTTGCTGCGGTGGCTGTTGCCGCGCGTTCCCGGCCTCGACGGGAAGCGGCGGAAGAATCCGCTGTCCGGACTGTCCCGCTGGAAAATTTTCGACAATCTGCGGCGTAGCCTCGTGCCGCCGGCGTTGACACTGCTGTTGCTGCTGGGCTGGACCGCTTCGTCGTCGGCGTGGTTCTGGACCCTGGTGGTGCTCGGAATCCTCCTGATTCCTACGTTGATGGCCGCTGGTTTGGCGCTGTTGCAAAAGCCGGGCGATGTGCGGCCGGGCCCTCATCTCGCCGCTGCGGTACGCTCGACGGGCCAGCCATTGGCGCAGGCGGTATTCACCCTCGCCTGCCTTCCCTACGAGGCGTTCTTCAGTCTGGACGCCATCGGGCGCACCGTCTGGCGGCTGGGGGTCAGCCATCAACGACTCCTCGAATGGAATCCATCGGGCGACGTGAATCCTGCCAGTCGCGCGGACTTCGCCGCCTCTTATCGGTCGCTGTGGAGCGCCCCCGCTATCGCCTCTGCCACGGCGCTCTATCTGCTGCTGTCGCAACCCGCCACGCTGGCCGTGGCCGGGCCGCTGTTGGCCCTCTGGCTGGCCGCTCCGGCCATCGCCTGGTGGATCAGCCTGCCGCTCGCCCGCCGCGAGGCCAGACTGACGGCCGACCAGACCCGCTTTCTGCAGCAGTTGGCGCGCAAGACGTGGCGGTTCTTCGAAACCTTCGTCGGCCCGGAAGATCACTGGCTGCCGCCCGACAACTATCAGGAGTATCGCCTTGCCGCAGTCGCGCATCGCACCTCACCCACCAACATGGGGCTGGCGCTACTGGCGAATCTGTCCGCTTATGACTTCGGCTACCTGACGGCTGGACAACTGATCGAGCGCACGGCGAATACGCTCCACACGATGGCCGCCCTGGAGCGCCGGCGGGGCCACTTCTATAACTGGTACGACACGCGGTCGCTGAAACCGCTGCCGCCACACTATATTTCGACGGTGGACAGCGGCAACCTCGCAGGCCATCTGCTGACCTTGCGGCCGGGTCTGCTGGCGCTGGCCGATGCGTCGATCCTGGAGGCGCGCGTGTTCGAGGGCTTAAGCGACACCCTGGGGATTCTGGTCGACGCCGCGGGCGAGGCCGGGCCGGCGGCGCTGACTCGATTGCAGCGGGAGTTGGAGGCCGCCGTCACTTCCCGGCCAACCACGCTCACGGCGGCGTGGCGGTGTCTTGACCGGCTGGCCACCGGCGCCGCCGAGGTGGTCACCCAAGTCACCGGCAGTCTCGATGCCGCTGCCGACGGCGACCCCCACGGCTGGGCGCGCGCCCTTGCCAGGCAATGCCAGGACGCCCTCGATGAGTTGACGTTGCTCGCTCCGTGGGCATCGCTGCCCGCCGCTCCCACCGCTCCCACCGCTCCGTCCGGGCCGAGTGACTTCCCCGGCAGCGGCGGCATCCCGACGTTGCGCCAACTGGCCGGACTGGAGGCGGAATGGTCGCCGCTAATCGAACAGCGGCTCGAGGCGGCTGCGTCCCCCGAGGAAAGCGAGTGGCTGGCCGAACTGCATCGGCGCAGCACGGTGGCAAGCCGCCGTGCCCAGAAGCGGCTGGCGACTATCGAGCGCCTTACGCTGCAAGCAGACACACTCGCCCGCATGGAGTATGACTTTCTGTACAACCCGGCGCGCCATCTGCTGGCTATCGGCTACAACGTGGATGAACGCCGGCGGGACTCGGGTTACTACGACTTGCTGGCTTCGGAGGCGAGATTGTGCAGTTTCGTGGCGATTGCCCAGGGCCAACTGCCGCAGGAGAGCTGGTTTGCCCTGGGACGCCTGCTCACCACCGCCGGGGGGGAGCCGTTGCTGCTGTCGTGGAGCGGCTCGATGTTCGAGTACCTGATGCCGCTGCTGGTAATGCCGACCTACGAAAACACCTTGCTGGACCAGACCTGCAAGGCGGCGGTGGCCCGGCAGATCGAGTATGGGAGGCAGCGCGGCGTACCGTGGGGCATCTCGGAATCCGGTTACAACACGGTCGACGTGCACCTCAACTATCAGTATCGTGCCTTTGGCGCGCCCGGCCTGGGGATCCAGCGCGGGCTAACCGAGGATCTGGTCATTGCGCCCTATGCCTCGGCGCTCGCGCTGATGGTGGCGCCCGAGGCGGCGTGCCTGAATCTGCAGCGACTCGCCGCCGAGGGGTTTGCCGGCAAGTTCGGCTTGTTCGAGGCCATCGACTACACGCCTTCACGGCAACGACGCGGGCAATCGAGCACCGCGGTCCAGTCCTTCATGGCCCATCACCAGGGCATGAGCCTGCTGTCACTGGCCTATCTACTGCTGGATCGTCCGATGCAGCGACGGTTCGAGTCGGTTCCCTTGTTTCAGGCGACTCTGCTGTTGCTGCAGGAGCGGGTTCCCAAGGTTTCGGCGTTCTATGCGCACCCCGGCGAGATCACCGACCTGGGTACGCCCGCCAGCGCGCAGGAGCTGTCGGTGCGCCATTTCAGCAGCCCGGGCACGCCGATACCGGAGGTGCAGTTGCTGTCGAACGGCAGGTACCACGTGATGGTCACGAACGCCGGCGGCGGCTACAGCCGCTGGCAAGACCTCGCCGTCACCCGCTGGCGCGAAGACGGCGCCTGCGACCACTGGGGTACGTTCTGTTACCTGCGCGACGTGGCGAGCGGGGAGTTCTGGTCGACCGCCTATCAGCCGACACTCAAGCGACCGCAGCATTACGAGGCGATTTTCTCGCAGGGGCGGGTGGAGTTCCGTCGCCACGACCACGACATCGAGACGCATACGGAGATCGCTGTCTCGCCGGAGGACGATATCGAACTGCGCCGCGTCCACCTCACCAACGCCTCCCGGATGCGGCGCACGATCGAGGTAACGAGTTACGCCGAAGTCGTGCTCGCCGCGCCTGCCGCGGACGCGCTGCATCCGGCCTTCAGCAATTTGTTCGTGCAGACCGAAATTGTCCATGACCGGCAGGCGATCCTCTGCACCCGCCGGCCCCGTTCCCGCGACGAGCAGCCACCCTGGATGTTTCACCTGATGGCCGTGCACGGAGTGGATAACGGCGAGGTCTCCTACGAGACCGACCGGCTGCGGTTTATCGGCCGCGGCAACACCGTCGCCGCTCCCCAGGCGGTGAGTACTGCCACCGCGCTGTCGGGCAGTCAGGGCTCGGTGCTGGATCCGATTGTCGCCATCCGCTATCGAATCACTCTCGGTCCGAACCAGTCGGCGACGATCGATAGGGTCTCCGGTATCGGCGCCAGCCGCGATGCCTGCCTGGGGCTGATCGGGAAGTATCGGGATCGACGTCTCGCGGATCGCGTTTTCGATCTGGCGTGGACCCACAGCCAGGTGGTCTTGCGGCAGCTCAACGCCACCGAGTCCGATGTGCAACTCTATGGCCGTCTGGCCGGTTCGGTGATCTACGCCAATGCCGCGCTGCGCGCCGACCCGGGCATCCTTGGCGCCAACCGCCGCGGCCAATCCGGTCTGTGGGGCTACGCCATCTCCGGCGATTTGCCGATCGTGCTGCTGCGGATCGGTGACCCGGCCAATATCGAGTTGGTGCGTCAACTCGTACAGGCCCACGCGTACTGGCGCCGCAAGGGACTCGCGGTGGACCTGGTGATCTGGAACGAAGAGCAAGCGGGTTATCGGCAACGGCTGCACGAACAGATCATGGGGCTGATTGCCGCGGGCGTCGAAGCGCACGTGTTCGACCGGCCGGGCGGTATCTTCGTGCGCTCGGCGGAGCAGATAGCAAACGAGGATCGGATTCTGCTGCAATCGGTCGCACGCGCCATCCTGATGGACAGTCGTGGCGGGCTGGCGGACCAGATCGACCGTCGCCCCAGGCCGGTGGAAGTGCCGGTCCCCCGCTTTAAGGCGACCCGGACCCACCGCGCCGAAGCCCCGGCGCCGGCCGTATTACCGCGCCGCGACCTGCTCTTCTTCAACGGGTTGGGAGGATTCACCCCGGATGGGCGTGAGTACATCATTACGACCGCACCCGGGCAAGTGACGCCGGCGCCGTGGGTGAATGTGCTGGCGAACCCACAGTTCGGGACCGTCATCTCGGAGAACGGCCTGGCCTACACCTGGAGCGAAAATGCCCACGAGTTCCGCCTCACGCCCTGGCACAACGACCCGGTGAGCGATGCGAGCGGCGAAGCCTTTTACCTCCGTGACGAAGAGAGCGGCTACTTCTGGTCGCCGACGCCGCTTCCCAGCCGCGGCGCGACGCCTTACCTCAGCCGGCACGGCTTCGGCTACAGCGTCTTCGAACATCGGGAGGGCGGCATCCGCACGGAGACCTGGGTTTACGTGGCGATGGAGGCGGCGATCAAGTTCACGGTATTGAAGATACGCAACCAGTCAGGCCGGTCGCGCCGACTCTCGGCCACCGGCTATGTGGAATGGGTGCTGGGCGATCTGCGGCCGAAAACGCTCATGCACGTGGTCACCGGAGTCGACCCCGGCAGCGGGGCGCTGTTCGCGCGGAACGCCTACAACACGGAATTCGCCGACCGGGTCGCCTTTTTCGATGTGGATCAGGCGCCACGGACCGTAACCGGCGACCGGATTGAATTCCTCGGGCGCAACGGCACGCTGCGCCATCCCGCCGCCATGGCCCGGTCGCGGCTGTCCGGCAAGACCGGGGCCGGTCTGGATCCGTGCGCCGCGCTCCAGGTTCCGTTCGAGCTGGCCGACGGGCAAGAATATGAGATCGTATTTACCCTCGGCGTAGGCCGGGATGCCGCCGCCGCCAGCGCCCTGGCGCAGCGCTTCCGGGGAGCGTCTGCTGCACACGGTGCGCTCGAAGCCGTATGGCAGTACTGGAAGCACACGCTCGGCGCCGTGCAGGTGGAAACACCGGACCCGGCCCTCGATGTGCTGGCCAACGGTTGGCTCTTGTACCAGACGCTGGCGTGTCGGCTGTGGGCGCGGAGCGGCTACTACCAGTCGGGGGGCGCCTTCGGGTTCCGTGACCAGTTGCAGGACGTCATGGCGCTCATCCACGCCGAGCCGTGGCTGGTGCGCGAGCACTTACTCCGCTGCGCCGCCCATCAGTTCCGGGAGGGCGATGTCCAACACTGGTGGCATCCCCCCTCGGGCCGGGGCGTGCGCACCCACTGTTCGGATGATTACCTGTGGCTGCCGTTGGCGACCTGCCGCTATGTCCTGACCACGGGGGACACCGGGGTGTTGGACGAACCCATCCACTTCCTCGAAGGCCGCCCGGTCAACCCGGAGGAGGACTCCTATTACGATCTACCCGGCCGATCTGAAAAGGCGACCACGTTGTACCAACACTGTGTACAGGCCATCCTGCGGGGCCTCAGATGGGGCGAACACGGCCTGCCGCTCATCGGCTCCGGTGACTGGAACGATGGGATGAACCTGGTGGGGCAACAGGGCAAAGGCGAAAGCGTCTGGCTGGGCTTTTTCCTCTACGACGTGCTCATGCAGTTCACCGAGGTCGCGCGCCGGCGCGCTGACCCGTCTTTTGCCGACCGCTGTCGGAAGGAAGCGGCCTGGCTGCGCCAGCAGATCGAGCAGCATGGCTGGGATGGCGAGTGGTACCGTCGCGCCTACTTCGACGACGGCTCGCCGCTGGGGTCGGCGAGCAACCCCGAATGCCGGATCGATTCGATTGCGCAAAGCTGGTCGGTGCTGTCCGGGGCGGGCGATGGCAACCGCGCGCGCCTGGCGATGGAAGCCGTGGATCGGCATCTGGTGCGGCGGGAGCAGGCGCTGATCCAACTGCTGGACCCGCCCTTCGACCAGTCGGATCTGAATCCTGGCTACATCAAGGGATACGTCCCAGGGGTGAGAGAGAATGGCGGCCAGTACACCCATGGGGCGATCTGGGCGGCGATGGCGTTCGCCGCCTTGGGCGACAGTCGGCGCGCCTGGGAACTGTTGGCCATCATCAATCCGGTGAACCATGGCAGATCGCCAGCGGAGATGGCCACTTACCAGATAGAACCCTATGTCGTCGCCGCCGATGTCTATGCGCTGCCACCGCACACCGGTCGGGGGGGCTGGTCATGGTATACGGGCTCGGCCGGCTGGCTGTACCGGCTGATCGTGGAATCACTGCTGGGGCTGAGGCTTGAGGTGGACAGACTGCATGTTGCGCCGTGCTTGCCGGCTGATTGGCAGGAGTTCAAGGTTCACTACCGGTATCGGGAGACGGTCTATCACATTGTCGTCCGGCAGACCCCTGGCGGAACGAGTGTGACGGTTGACGGCGTCGAGCAACACGACCAGGCTATTCCCCTGATTGACGACGGTCAGGAACACGTGGTCGAGGTGAGAATAGGCCGTTGACACCCAAGGCTACCCCCCTTCCTTATCCGGAATTCGCGTTACTTTAATGAGGAGCGTCATGATTACTGAAACCAGTGCAGTTAACTTCCGGCAGAACCTGGGCGAAATGCTCGATCAGGTGCGGTATCGGCATGACAGTGTGATCATCAATAAAGATGGCAAGCCAATAGCGGCATTGGTCGATGCCAGGCTGTTTGAACGCATTCGCCGAATGCAGGGCCGCTTCGACGCACTCTGCCAACGCCTGGAGACTGGTTTTGCGAATGTACCTGAGGCTGAAGGGTTGGCAGAAATTGAGGCTGCCATAGAGCTTGAACGGGTGCAAGCACGCTCATCAGCTAAGGAGCATTGAGCCACTGTGGCCACCCTACGGGTGGTGCTCGATACGAACGTGCTGCTTTCGGGCATTGCTTATCCGGCCAGCGTGCCGGGCAAGATCATGACGGGCTGGCAGCGCTTAAAGTGTCCGGCGCTGACTACCTCATCACCGGAGACAAGGATTTGCTGGCACTGGCTGAACGTTTCCCCATCGTGACCCCAGGGGCTTTTTGGGCAAGGCACGCTGGGCTTTGAGCGTAGCGTGGTCTCTGGCTTGGGTCGCAACCGGCGATGATCCGTCCGGCTGGAGCGCTTCGTTAGGCGGCGGACTGGTTGGTGCACTCGGCCTGCTTTGCGGTCTCGATCAGCCGATCCTGGCATTGTTTCTGTAACTCCATGTAGTAGAGTGACGAAGGAACACCCAATTTGACCCACCATGATGAAAGGTTGGGATTCGTTCCTCATCCCAACCTACGCACTACACCAGCCGCCCGGAGGTCCAGGGCGATAGGAACATTAGACTGTTAGGCCCTTTCTGTCTCATGTCAGAAAGCCCGCCCCAGGCGTGGCGCGGGGGTGTTTTGACCCGAAATGATGCGGGTTGTTAACCATAAAAAAACTTGAATTACTTTCAGGAAACAGGTGCTATACTTAAAAAGGTCGCCACTCTTAATAGACTAAAGAAGGAGGGAACTATGCAAAAGGAAGTTGATCAAGTTCCTGATCAGGAAAACACTACCAGGCCGAAAGGAAGCGGCAAAGGTGGCGCTCAGACTCTAAACTCCAGTCAAGCAAAGACTTGGCCCCTATTTCTATTTTGGTTTTTAACTCCCTCCTCAGAGGCATGACGGATCGCGGCCCAGTTGATGGCCGCCACCCAACATTGCCCGTCTGGATCATAGTGCACCACCCCTTCCACGCGCAGTTCATCAGGCTGGCCGTGATCGTCTGCGTCGTCACTGTAGAAGGTGAGGACTAAGCCTTGGTGCAGTTGAATGCCATGCTGCGCAAGATCCTGCAGAGTCCCTGCACATGTCAACCGTAATCGGTTTGCATCATCTATATTCTGGAAATCGGCATAGACTCTAGGGAGAGCCATCTGTTTACTCCACAACATGGGGGCGTGTATTCGGGTTTTTCACAGTCGGGCAGAAGAGCTGGCTCACTTGCTCCGGCGTAAGCCCGCTCAACGTCGCGTGATACGGGTTGGTCCGCGTCGGTGAGGGGACGACGTCACCCCCGGCAACTCGTATGGCGCCCACTGTGGTGACGCCAACCTGATTATGTGGGATGCCCGGATACCCCGTATGCGGGTTCGGCGCCGTCAGTTCTTGCACCGACACGTCTGGGGCAGCATTGACTGACACACCCTCAATTTTCCCGCCCGCATTGACCGTAACACCTGAGCCTTGGGCAAAGTTCGCTGGCAAGTTCTGTCCGCCCCGTACAACGAGCGCTTCATGGGGGAGTGGAGTCATTGACAACCTATCTGTCTACGCACTGACCTGCATCTTCTGACTAAAGTTCCTGTGGCCTCACCTGCAAGAGACCATACCATAAGGTACAGATTTCTACCAAGTGCCTCTTCGGCCTCGGTGGGTAACCCCATCGTGTAGAGTGGGCATGGGCCCCATACGCACCAGTTTAAGGGCAAAGTAGTAGTTAGGGGTACGCCTCGTACCATCATTGCCCGCATAAGACCGGTAAGGTCTACGACGTGCTCATGCAGTTCACCGAGGTCGCGCGCCGGCGCGCTGACCCGTCCTTTGCCGACCGCTGTCGGAAGGAAGCGGCCTGGCTGCGCCAGCAGATCGAGCAGAGAACCCTATGTCGTCGCCGCCGATGTCTATGCGCTGCCACCGCACACCGGTCGGGGGGGATGGTCATGGTACACCGGCTCGGCCGGCTGGCTGTACCGGCTGATCGTGGAATCACTGCTGGGGCTGAGGCTGGAGGTGGACAGACTGCATGTTGCGCCGTACTTGCCGGCTGATTGGCAGGAGTTCAAGGTTCACTACCGCTATCGGGAGACGGTCTACCACATTGTCGTCCAGCATCTGCCTGGCGGCAGTGGCGGGACGAGGGTGACGGTCGACGGCGTCGAGCAACACGACCCGACTGTTCCCCTGATTGACGACCGTCAGGAACACGCGGTCGAGGTGAGAATAGGGAGTTGACGGAATCCAGGTTTGAACCTGTCCATTACCCATCGGGGTAGATCGGGTAGGACGGGTAGAGCGCAGCGAAACCCATCATCCGGGAGCGCCGGCCGGATCGGGGTAAACGGGAAAATCGGGGGTCTGTCCCCGATTTTCCACTGCTAGGTTATCATAAACCCATACCCAACTGGCGCCCTTTAATTTCAACCCAGCAGAACTCCGTTGGTTATCTTGAGAATTTGCACCGCTGATCTGAGCAGAACGAGGTGAATTGCCTTGTGCCGAACCGGCATCATCGACTGCTGCCAGCCGTGGGAGCGGAGGGGTCAATGGCGTGCGTGGGGAGTGAGACGGCATGGCGACCTGCTACGGCTGACCGAAAATTATTATTTGACGAGGTTGGCTGGCTTGTGGTAAAAATTATGTGGAAACTATCTAATCACTGGTTAGGCGGGATAGTCCTGCCGGACGTAACAAGAGGAGAAATCGATGAGAAATATTTCTAAGGCAATGAGTCAGATTTTGGATGAACGAATAGTATCTAAAATGAAGTGCAAGTTCTTGATTCTATTCGTAGTAGCGGCATTGGCCCCGCTTCTTTACCCTCCCTTGGTATCGGCCACGCCATTTCTGGGTACGGCGCAGAGCTTCGCGGTTCTGGGTGCCTCGACGGTGACCAATACCGGCTCGACCACAATCTGGGGAGATCTGGGTGTCTACCCAGGCACTTCGATCCCTGGCTTGGCGAGCATCACCCTCATCCCTCCAGGAGCGGTACACCAAACTGATGCGGTCGCGCAGCAGGCTCAGAGTGATTCCCTCACTGCGTACAATATTCTTTTTAACCTGCCGTTCACTAGCAACTTGACTGGCCAGGATCTGGGTACAGTGGGTACGCTCACGCCAGGCGTCTATAAATTTAACTCGTCGGCTCAATTGACAGGAACGCTCACTCTCGACGCCCAAAACAATCCCAATGCACTCTTCGTGTTCCAGATAGGGAGCGCGCTCACGACCGCAAGCAGCGCGGTTGTCAACGTGCTCAATGGCGGTGCAAATGACGGCGTGTTTTGGCAGGTCGGCAGTTCCGCGACTCTGGGTACCAGCACGGTGTTCGCAGGAAATATTCTCGCGGATCAGAGCATCACCCTGAAGACCACTGCAAAGATTCTGTGCGGTAGGGCCATCGCGCTACATGCTGCGGTGACAATGGATACCAACACCCTCTCCAACGATTGCAACGCTTACAATGGTGGCACCGGCCGCAGCGACTACGGTAGCGCCGGCTTCAGCGTCAGCGGCGGCAGTGCGGAGCTGGTCCCAGAACCAGCCACCACGCTCCTCTTCGGCACTGGCATAGCTGTCTTGGCAGGCACCAGAATGAAAAGAAAGAAAAAATAGTCAACCCACATAAAGGCAGGGTCTGCTGGCCCTGCTTTTTCAATATCAATCGGCAGAATCGCCAAATTAAAGGGGCCAAGCTCAGTTTGTTTCCCTTATGCCTTACCACCTATCAGTTTGCTTCCAACCATAGGATCACAGCATTTCAGCAGATTTTATACACTGAAAAATCAAATACTTAGTGTTATTTTCTAAAGAGTTAACACTGCGATATCCTAAACTGATAGGTGGTAAGCCCTTATGCCCTGACGGTGGCAAAGAGAATCTTGCTGTGCTATGTTTCAAGGTGGGGCGGCGGTTCGGAAGCCGTGGGTTTCTGGAAGCCACGTCAGCCCTAACTGAACGCTCCAGCCGACCGCGCTACGCGCGGCGGCTGAGCTTGAACGTTATGTGCTTGATTGAAGAGGTAACAAGTTATGAGCACAGCTAAAGAAGAGGTAAAGACGCTTTTGGACAAGCTCCCCGACGATTGTTCGCTGGAGGATGTCCAGTATCATCTTTACGTTGTTGAAAGGATTCATAGAGGAATTGAGCGTGCCGAGAAGGAGGGGGTGCTTAGTCAGGACGAGGTAGAAAGGAAATTCAATAAATGAACCTCGATGTAAAATGATCACCCGAGGCAACGGAAGATCTCGAATCGATCGCAGAGTATATTATCAGAGATTCTGAGTTTTATGCCCGAGCGGTTGTTACAAAAATATTATCGGTTTCCAGAACCATCGGGGCATTTCCTTTGATAGGCCGCATTGTACCGGAGATTGGAGACGAGCGAATAAGGGAGAGATTCATTTACAGCTATCGGTTAGTCTATCGAGTAGAACCAGAACGAATCCTGATCGTGGCGGTAATACACGGAAAACGACTGTTTGAAAACATTTCAGAACGATTTGAAAGCAGCACATAACAAGGTAACCGTTCAGCCCCTCCCCCCCTCCCCCCACCCCAACCCTCCCCCACAAGGGGGGAGGGAGTTTTTACAAAACAGCAGCTTAACCTATTCCCCCTCCCCTTGAGGGAGGGGTGTGAACGTTTACCATAACAAGTAACAAGCCTGCTAGCCCTAACAAACGCATGCAGCCGACGCGCTACGCGCGCGGCTGATGCTAATCGTTAGGCGTTAGCCGTAACCCGACACTTTGAGGCACTGATATGGCAAAAAACGATGACATTCATCCGAATGCACCCGCTGGTGGCGGTGGGCCAGGTGCATTCCGTAGTGCAGCACCGATGGGTGCGAACCCAGGCATGGACAAATGGATGCGCCCGGGGCCACTTGGCACCAATCATAAAGAAGTCGCAGCAACGCTCAAGATTAGCGGCGTGATTGTTGCCGGCGGCCCTCTATCGCAGGGAACGATTGTGGCTGTAAACAAGGCTGCAGCGAAAACGCCCTCGCAATGGCGCCGCTATATCGCCTATTCCGACAAAGTGAAGGTTGGAGGATCTCTGGCCTGGAGAGCCAATAATCCAGGAAATCTCCGAGATGCCTCAACGAAGATCGGAACCGTGCCTGGTGCGGTCGGTAATTTCGCAGTGTTCGCCTCGCTGGAAGATGGTCGATCAGCACAGCGAGACCTCTATGTTTCTAAATACGGCGACATGAAAGTTCGCAATGCAATCAACAAGCTAACGCCTCCCAGCGAAAACGACACCGAGGGCTACCTCGCTCAATTGAAAGCCGCAGGGGTCAATCTCGATAAAGACGTTAAATCGCAGATCGATACCCTGATGAAAGCCGTGGAGGCGAACGAAGGACTCATTCAAGGCATAGAGGTTGCGAGAGTTCCGTGAAGCGCTGGATATTTCTCAGTCTTGTTTGCGCCACTTCAGTAGCCTTCGCAGCACAAGAAGTCGAACTGGGGTGCAAACACTTGCGCGTCGTTCTAGATGCGCGACTAAACCCTGATGTGGTCGAGCATGAATGGGGAAGCGGGAACACTCGTTCTGAGGCACCGGCAACGCTGGAGCTTGTCGGTTGCGAAGGACAGTTGTTAGATCGGTTCGTTCTTGAGGCACCATTGGCACAACTCGACCCCGTGCCAGTTCGGGGCGCTCCAAATCCAACTTATCTGGTGTCGGCTGATTTGACCGTCGAAGCGGGTTCATACAATGGGCCGTTGACTATTCCAATGCAGGTTGTACACGACCATTTGGTTGCAGCAGTTGCTCGATTCGCTGACAAACGTATTGAACCAATACGTTTGACGCTGACCGGCAAATCAGCGTGGAGAAGAGTTTCAAACCGCAATGTTGACGACCTACTCCTTGTCAGTTGTCAGCCTAAGGGTCAGAGCTTCGTGACTTTTTATCGGCGCTTCTTTCCATCACGTCAGGAGTGGAAAGTGAAGGTGCGCACCCGAGATGGTCTATGGGAATCGGATGGCGAATTCCCAAGTCGGAATCTCTTTCCTTAGTGGTCGTCCGAAAATAACTTACTCACTTTCAATTGAATGAGCTATACTTTGAAGGTATGGACACCGAGCATACATAGTGATGTGATGGGGTCAGGCTTGCATGATGTGATGGGGTCAGGCTTGCATAGTTGATGATATGCGTTTAGCCTTGGCCTAACCAATCGCTCCAGCCGATGCCGCTGACGCGGCACGGCTGAGCTTAACCGTTAGGCTGTGAGCACTTTATGGTAACGATACGTAAGTAGAATTATGAAGCTAAAGGTTTTATTGCATCCTGCTGAAGAAGGCGGATTCTGGGCGGAAGTACCAGCCTTACCCGGTTGTGTTTCAGAAGGAGAAACCTTTGAAGAAACGTTAGCCAATATCCGTGAAGCGGCGGAAGGTTGGTTAGTGGTAGCTGCTGAACAGGCGTTGGCGGAAACTCAGGTGCAGGTTGCGGAAATTGAACTGTGAAAGTTATTTCTGGCAAGCAACTGTGCAGAATACTGGAGAGCCGGGGTTGGGAATTGAAGCGTGTTCATGGAAGTCACCATATCTACACGCACTCTGACAATCCTAAGATTTTGACCGTGCCTGTTCACGGTAATAAAGACTTGAAGAAAGGGACGCTTGATCAACTACTTAAAGATGCTGGTTTAACGTAAGCGTTCACACCCCTCCCCCTAACCCCCTCCCACAAGGGGAGGGGGAATACGCTAAGTAGCTGTTTTGCAATAACTCCCTCCCCCCTTGTGGGGGAGGGTTGGGGTGGGGGGCTGAACGGTTACTTCAATTGTTTCCTATCTCACTGCGAGGCCATCAAGTAACCTCGTCGCCGCCGCTTGGCAAAAAGAGACAACTGATTGGTGGGAAACTCAGAAGAACAGGTTCTCTCTGTGCATATCAGATTTAGTAATAGAGGAGGCCGAAGGGGCGATAAGAACGCAGCCAGTAAGCGACTCGCTGAACTAACTGGAATTGAAGTTTTGCCGCTGAACGAAAAAGTGGTTAATTTAGCTAAAGCTCTCATCCACGAAGGTGGTGTACCCAAAAAGGCGCTAGATGACGCTTTGCATATTGCGACCGCTGCTGTTCACGGTGTCGATTACCTACTGACCTGGAATTGTCGGCATATCGACAACGCTGAGACAAAGCCGAATATCAGAAAGATCTGTGAGGCACATGGGTTTCAGTGCCCAGAAATCGCAACTCCAATCGAACTTATGGGGGTTAACGAATATGATTGATCAAACGCTAAAGATGGCCACTTACCAGATAGAACCGTATGTCGTCGCCGCCGATGTCTATGCGCTCCCACCGCACACCGGTCGCGGGGGCTGGTCATGGTATACGGGCTCGGCCGGCTGGCTGTACCGGCTGATCGTGGAATCACTGCTGGGGCTGAGGCTTGAGGTGGACAGACTGCATGTTGCGCCGTGCTTTCCGGCTAATTGGCAGGAATTCAAGGTTCACTACCGGTATCGGGAGACTGTCTACCACATTGTCGTTCTGCATACGCCTGACGGGCTACCAACTTAAGGCGGGACAATCCGACCCTGGGAGCGCTGGCGTCCCCGCCGGCCTCAGGGCATTCGACGCCAGTCAACAGCCGGCAAAATGCCGGCGCTACTAGGGAATCCCCGTAGGGGCGG
>CAIMUS010000067.1 GCA_903844665.1 uncultured Pseudomonadota bacterium | reverse complement strand
CCCCGGCGCTCCGCCTGCCGGGGCGCCCGCGGTTCCGGGCGCTGCGCTCCGCGCCTGTCCTGCCTGCTGTGCTCACGCCTGAACTCGGGCACAGCGGAAACCGAGGTCGTCGAAGCGGTAGCCAGGGTCGTTGCCGCCGCGGTACGCCGCGCGCACGCGGCGCGCGCTGTCGCCCCAGGACCCGCCGCGAATGACGCGGTCCGCGCCGGCTCCCATAGAACCTACAGGGTTCGTCATAGCGTCCTCAGTGTAATCTCTCATGCCATCCTGACACCACTCCCAGACATTACCCAGCATATCGTACAGTCCCCAGGGATTGGCCTGCTTGAGTTTCACCGGGCGCGTTCCCGCTCGCGTATGTGGGTATTGCTTTTCTGGCCAGCCTGAACTGTCTTCGCCTTCTGACAGGTCGAAGTCAACGCCGCTATTGCCGCCATACCAGGCAATCGGGTCGAGCGCCGGGGCGTCACGCTCGCCCAGAATCGCCAGTTCGCCGGTGTAAATCGCCGTTTCGGTCCCGGCCCGGCAGGCGTATTCCCACTGCACCTCGCTGGGCAGCGCCAGGTTGAAATCGTGGTTTTGTTCATTGATTTTCCCGAGAAAGTCCTGCACCTCGTCCCAACTCACCTGCTCCACCGGCCGGTTCGGACTCTTGAAGTTACTCGGGTTATTACCCATCACAGTTTCCCACAGCGCCTGGATGCAGGGCGTGTCGAACAGCCAGTAACCCTGGGTCAGGATCACCTGATGGCGGGGACCTTCAT
Source organism: uncultured Pseudomonadota bacterium (assembly GCA_903844665.1). Taxonomy (GTDB): domain Bacteria; phylum Pseudomonadota; class Gammaproteobacteria; order Competibacterales; family Competibacteraceae; genus CAIMUS01. The sequence goes on along the minus strand of CAIMUS010000067.1, from coordinate 5,977 downwards.
CACTCCATCGACCCGGCTCGCTCTCCGGCGAACCCATCAAAAACCGCCCCGGCGGGATCCAGCGCAAGCGCTGGATGACAGGCTCGCCTCGACCCGGATCGATGGCGATCTCGCTCCAGAGTCCGAAGCGGTCACGGCCAATGGCGCTAGCCCACTCGGGCTTGGTAAGACGGCCGAAGGTGAGGCGTTCGCGGTCGGTGTGGATGGAGAAGGTAGGCGTCTGGGGCAGGGCGCAGCGGACCTGAGGCGCGGCGGTGTCGAGACGGAGGATGACGGGTTCTACACGGGCCACGCCGGCCGGCTGGACTGGCGCTGGCCGGCGCTCCGCCTGCCGGCCAGACGCTGGTCCAGCCGGCTCCGCCCCTGCCTGACTTGCCCGACCTGCCTGGCTCACCTGAACTCGGGCACAGCGGAAACCGAGGGAGACGAGGCGGCCGCCAGGGCCGTGGCCGTAGCGGGACGCCGCGCGCACGAGGCGCGCGTCGTCGATCCAGGACCCGCCGCGAATGACGCGGTTCGCGCCGGCTTCACTGCTAACCCAGGCAGAGCCGTCAGTCGGAGCGTCACGGTAGTTATCGTGCCAGTGATCCTGGGTCCATTCCCAGACATTGCCGTGCATTTCGTACAGACCCCACGGATTCGGCGGCAGACTCGCCACCGGCACAGTCTGTTCCCGATACACGCCTTTTTGGCCGCCGGCATAGGGATAGTTACCGTTGTAGTTGACCTGATCGGGGGTGATGTCGGCGCCGAAACTGAAGGGGGTGGTTGTGCTGGCGCGGCAGGCGTATTCCCACTGAGCCTCGGAGGGCAGATCCAGATCGAGTCCCGGCAGGCGCTCATTCAATTTCTTAAGAAAGTTCTGACAGTCGTTCCAGGTGACATTCTCCACCGGACGGTCGGATCCTTGGAACCGGCTCGGGTTATTTCCCATCACGGCCTGCCACAGCGCCTGGATGCAGGCGGTGTCGAACAGCCAGTAGCCCCGGCTGATGGTCACTTGATGCTGGGGACCTTCCCAGTCAAAGCGTTCCGGCTCATCCTCCGGCGAACCCATTTGAAAGGTTCCAGGTTCGATCCAGCGCATACGCTGGGTGACTTTATTGCCCTGCTTGTCCTCCATGCTGAAGGTCACCCAGTGGCCGTGCTTATCCGTGCCCCAATCGTCCGCCCAGGTTGGTGGTTGGCCGGATTTCCAGAAGGGGTCGATCGCTTCGATCTGGATCAAGCCATTGCGGCTGGTGATATCCACGAGGTGACTCCCACCAGGGCGCGTCTCCGCAACGGCGAACTCCATCACCTCGCCACGCTGTTTAACGGCGAGGTGGCTTACCGGCTTGTCAGGTCGGCGGATCAAGGCCGGGTAGAAACCGTTTGGCAGCGGGTGGTTCAGGTCCTGCTCGTGCAGGGCGTAGCTCAAGCGTTTGAGATCGTCCCCGACTTTTTCATCCCTCCACAGCAACTCGGCGCGGCGCTCGACGCGGCTGAACCACTCCAGGTCGCTGCCGGTCGCGGCCACGCCGCTGTCGCCGCAACTTCGCGCGAATTCGGCAAAGTAGTCGCGGGCATTATCCAAATCCTTGGCGAAGTAGTCGCGAGCATCATCCAAATCCTTGGCGACCTTGTCGGGGGCCTGGGCGGCAGACGGCAGGTTCAGCAACTCCTCGAACCAGATTTCTTCCGGCAAATAACCGCGCCAAGCGCGCAACAACCCAGCAAAACGGGCCTGGAGTTTAGACTCGATCAGGGACGCGAATTCAGCACGCAATTGCTTGGCCCGCTCCGGGTTCAGCTTGGCGCCGGCGGCGGAGTGACCGATCAGGTCCGGGTGCTGCCAAACGTCGGCTTCCGTGCCGGCATCGGCTTGGTCCGGCGCCAGCAACAGGCGCGCGGCGCGCAACAGGCCGGGTTCGATGCGCACCGCCGGGGACACGAGCCGCAGCAGACGCTCGGCACGTATCTCGGGAGTATCCGCCGGGTCGCGCGGGCGCGGGCGCTCCCAGGAGATCAATTGCCAAACTCGCGCAAGCCGGCGCGGGCAGCGCTCCAGCGGCGCAGGAATCAAAGCCACCGGCGTGCAACCACCGGCGCGCAAGTCGCGACCGAAGCGCAGCCAATGCTCACACAGATCGGCCCGAACGATGGACAGACAACCGAGGTCGCCGAGCACCAGAACGATACTTCCCCGCGGCGGCGTGGCATCACTCCGCGCGCTGCCTTCAATCGGGCGTGGGGCGCGCATGCCGTCGCGAAAGATGCTGCGCTCAAGGGCATGGGCGGGCAGCAGTCGTTGCAGGGCCTCGCGGACGAGGTACTGGTCCCAGCGATATGGGGTCAGTCGGCTGCTGCGATCTTCGATAATGTGTATGGCCGGTCCCCAGCGGCGGTGCTGCTCCCGCGGCAGATCGGCCAGGAAACGGCCCTGGCTGATGCGGCGCACCGTCAATTCCAGATCGATCGCCCGACTTTGCTGCGGCAGGCATAACAGGCGGCGCAGCTTCGGCTCCAGTTCGCGCCAGCCGGCGAGCGGCGGAATCGGTGGCGGGTCACTGGGACGGCGTTCCCAGCCTTGGTAGGGAGTGCTCCGAGAGGGGGGAGCGGGTTCGTTCTCTCCGATAGGCTCGTACTCCACCGGCAGCCAGAAGAGCGTCTTGGCGAGCGGACGGACGACCACCTCCTCACGGGCCGGTTCCGTCTGGTCGCGCTTGCCTCGATTCTGCTCCGGTTCGCTCCTTGGCTCCTTGTCGGGCTCCGGCGGCCGCCAGTCGAAACCGGCCAATTCGGCCACCGCGCGGGCCAAGGCCGCATTTCCGTCGGCCAGGGCCGCCGCCAGATCTGCGCGCCCGCAAGCGCCCTGGGGCTTAATCGGTGTCTTGTTCCGGGACTTGTTGGAAGGCATCGGGGTGTTTCTTCAACACAAACTCGGCCACGGCGTCCAGCAGAGTCTCCTGAGCCTTGGCGGTGCGCTCACGAGTGATGACGGCGCGCACCAAGTCCAGGTATTCGGCCTGACCGGGCAGCGGCAACCAATGATTCTCGCGGGCGGTCTCGCGGTCTGGAATCAGCAGGTCCGCGGCGCACTGGAGCACTTTCGCGGAAACGCCGTCGCCGAAGTGGGCGCGGCCGCGCGCGATCAGGCGCTCGGCGAGCCGCTTCGGATCCGACGGCAGGCGCAGATGCAGGACCAGGCAGCGGCGCACGAAGGCATCCGGTAGGGCACGCTCCTCGTTGGTGGTAATGATTACGAGCGGAGCGATGTCCTTCGCCTTCACCGGCTCGGTGCGCCCCTGGGGGTTGAAGCAGCCAGCGCCGAGAGCCTCCAGCAGGCCATTGGGTACGTCCGCCTCGGCCTTGTCGATCTCGTCGATCAGCACCAGACAGCCGTTGGCCGGGTCGCCGCCGTCGGGTTGGGGTGGTGCGGAGATATCGACACGGTTGGCCTGGGCTAGGGCGTCATTCCAGTCGAACGCCCACCAGAGCACGCGAGGATGAAGAAAGTGCGATATGGCGAGTTGGTCGCGAACACTCGGCTGGCCGGCTTTGTCATTCTTCCCCGCCTGCGGCGTTGCCTGGCTCGGCGGCGCGGGATCGGATGCCCGCCACATCGCGCCCATCAACTGGGCCTCGGCGAGGCGGGCCACGGCGTCGAAATGCCAGAGCAGGTCGCGGGATTCCGTGCGCGCATCGACCGTGTAAGCGACGAAGGCACGACCCAGACCTTTTGCCGCGGCGCGAGCAAGCTGGGATTTGCCGATGCCGGGCTCGCCACGCACCAGCAACGGTCGGCGGGCGGCGAGGGCGGCGTTGATGGCGCGAATCTGGCGTGGCTCGAACTGGTGCACGGCTTCCGGCATATCGCCGGTGGCGGCCAGTTCGACGATGGCGTCGGCGGCGATTTCCAGAAATTTCATGTGTCAGCCTCTGGCTTTTGATACAACAGCGTGCACAGCTTGCGGTAACGTTTGCGTTCCTCGGACAGATCTTCCCCGCCCACCAGACGCAGGAACGCGATGGCTTTGAAATCCAGCTTGAGCTTGGCGAGCACCACCTCTTGATTTTGTCTGACTTTCGGGTCGGCGCTCATCTCGGCAATGAAGTAGTAGGTCAGATGCTCCTCCTCAGCCCGGTAGCGCAGCTCTTCCGCGACCGCTTTGCGGAGCCTTTCCTCCGCTTTGACCGCAGCGGTCGAGCGCTGATTGCTTTGAATGAAACGCGCTTTCAGATAGTCCCGGAAGTCTTGCTCGAAGCGTCCGCAGTCACTCCCGAAGCAATCCACGAGATGCTTGCACCAAGCTTCTGTGAATTGCTGGCCGTCGGCGTCACGACCGGACTCCGGCGGTTCCGGCAGACTGAACTCACCATCGGGAAAGTAGCCCTTGACCTGAACGGGCCGCAGCCGCGCCGCGCGGCGGTCGGCTCCGGCCATGATGATCTCGGCCAGCGTGTGCAGTTCGGTAGGCAGCGCAATGATAAACTCGGCGGCGTCACCCTTACGCCGCCGGACATCGGAAACGACGGCGACGTCATGGATGGCCGGCAGAATGGTCAGCATCAGGTCCGCCGCAACCCGGGCGCCGACTCGATCCTTCTTGTCACGCCGCGTCTCCTGAACCGAGAGCGCCCACTCGAACAGTTGCTCCAGCGGTGTCTGGGTGAGCAATTGTTCGACGACCTCCGCCCGGCACTTTTTGATCTCAGCGCACGACAACTCTAGGAGCCTTGCAAAATCGCGTGTAACCTCTTCGCTGTCGTCCAGCAGGCGGGAAAGCAATTTGCGGGCGCGTTCCAGACGCTCACCTTCTTCGTCCCAGCCCAACGCCTTCCTGAAGCTATCGTCTTTGAGCAGCCGCCAAGCTGGGACGGCTTCAAGCTTCTTGTTGTCGTAATTCGGTGGGACATGCTTGACGACACCGAGGATTTCCAACCCGACGAACACCGGCATGCCGGAGACCCCCTTCCACTGCTCCTCGGCGACGGGCTGTGCGTCCTCAACCAACTCGAAGAAGGGATCTCCGTCGGCCATCGACCGCACGATCCCGCCGAAATCTCCAGGCTCGCGTACCTCGTCGCGCTTGTTCGCGCGCGCGAATCCCGAGCTCTGCCAGCGCTCGCCCTCTGCGGGCCTGCGAGCGACCAGTTGGCCAAGCGCAAACCGACGGAGGTGCTCGGGTCGGCGGCAGCGAATCAGCGCGGCGTCCAGATCACCCTTCCCGGTCCAGACCAGATCGGCCTTCGTCCAGGCGGGCGACTCGTCGTTGGCCGGCTTGTCATAGAACCATTTAACCTCAATCTGCGCCGGAGGATTTCGGTTCTCTAGCTCGACCACGTGCCGCGAGGTCAGTATTAGATCCTCGGTTACCGGATAGCCGGTGCCAAAAACGCCGGTTGTCGCGTCCTCGGTATCCATTGACGCAAAGATGGCGACGATCAGGTCTTTCTGCATGGGCGTGCCTCAAGCGGTCAAGTCATCCGGTTCAACCGCCCCGTTTATCCACGTCGCCGACGTTGACCGGTTTCCCGTCTGGTCCCACCGGCTTGAGCTTTAACTTGAGCTTCTGAGTCCTGGCCTCGGAAGTATCGATCTTGGCATCGGCGTTGAAAACCCAGAACTTGACGCCGCCGCCGACGCCATCCACCTTAGTGGTGGCCAACTGGAGTTCGATCTCGATATCCTCGATCTGAAACTTCAGGTCCGAGCCTTTGCCCTCCTCCTGAGTCTGTAGCAGATCTTGGCGCAACTGAGCGAGCATTTCCGACAATGGAATCTTGTTGTCCATGACATAACCTCGATGGTGTGAGCAGTTCGATACGTAAGCGTTCACCCCCCTCCCCCTAACCCCCTCCCACAAGGGGAGGGGGGATACGCTAAGTAGCTGTTTTGCAATAACTCCCTCCCCCTTGTGGGGGAGGGTTGGGGTGGGGGGTCTGAACGGTTACGTTCGATACAGATTAGCGCAAGATAATACGCTTTAAATAT
>CAIMUS010000066.1 GCA_903844665.1 uncultured Pseudomonadota bacterium | reverse complement strand
GCTACTGGATTGCGCCCCTGAAGTTGTTTCTGGGAATTTGGCAAGGCGCCAAAGCGGATCGTACCGGGCGCTGGCTGCGTTGGTGGGACGCCGACGGCAAGCTGTTGCTCTGGGGGGCGGAACGCCTGGAACAGGAACGTCGACGGACGGAACAGGAACGCCAGAAGGCGGAGGAGGAACACCAGCGGGCGGAGGAGGAACGCCGGCGGGCGGAACGACTGGCCGCCTATCTTCGGGCGCAGGGCTTCGATCCTGAAAAGATTTAGTCTGTAACGTAAAAACAATAGCTGCCCATGCCCACCACCTTATTGCTACAAGCCAGCGACATCCGCGCCAGCACCCATTGGTACTGGCGTCTGCAAGACGCCAATGGCGCCTTTCTGGCCGATCGTACGGTTGCGCTCGATCCCACCGACTGGCGCTACGAAGCCTTTTGCGATCTGTACGGCTATCTGGACCGGCGAATTGCCCCCGACAAGCGGCAGGTGGAGGAAACGCGACTGCTGGCTGAACTGGGCGCCTGGATCGGGGAACAGGTACGTCGCCGACCTCCTGCGCGGCGACTACATACTGGAGAAGTGGCGCCGCCGCTGTGCCTACTGCGGCAACGAGGGTGTACCCCTTGAAATCGAGCATCTCACGCCGCGTTCCCGAGGGGGTAGCGATCGGGTGTCCAATTTGACCTTGGCCTGCACACCCTGCAATCAGCGCAAGGGCAATCGTACCGCCGCTGAGTTTGGTCACCCTGAACTGCAAGCAAAGCCAAAGCGCCCTTGAAAGACGCCGCGGCAGTCAACTCAATCCGCTATGTTATTGGCACTGTCATCCGCACGCTGGGATTACCCACCGCTTCGTAAGCCAGCAGCCTGGATGGAGCGGGAGTAGGGGCGCGATTAATCGCGCCCCTACCTGGCGAAGCGTAATCCAGGTTCCTCCCGGTCGCAATGATGATCATGGCCGGAAGGTGTGATATGGTTGACACCCGTTCGGAGGCAGCGAAATTGAGGTTTAAATCATGGCCGCCGTTATTCAAGTTCCTTCGGGCGTTCCCCAACTGGTCTATCAGGTCAGCTGGGAGCAATTGCCCGATGATTATCGTTTACCTGATGAACCCGTGGACAATACCGATCATTCTCTGTTAGCCACCGCCTTGCGGGAAAGCCTGGAACTGGCCGGCCTGCTGGATACTCCAGAGCGCCTGGTTGCCGCCAATGTGGGCATTTGCACCGCGGTGAATGGTAAAACCGTCGTTAAAGCGCCGGACTGGTTTTACGTCCCGCATGTGCTCCCCTTGAATCCGCCACGGGCGCGCCGGAGCTACGCGCCGCATCTCGACGGAGAAGTGCCCGCCCTGGTGATCGAGTTTCTATCGGAAACCGATGGCGGCGAGTATTCCTCCCGTCCTTTCTTTCCTTATGGCAAGTTCTGGTATTACGAGCGCATTTTGCAAGCGCCTTACTATGTCATCTTCGGACCGGAGGCAGGCACGCTGGAGGTGCGCCGGTTGGAGGGGGACAGCTACCAATTACAACAGGCGGATAAGGATGGCCGCTACTGGATTGCGCCCCTGAAGTTGTTTCTGGGAATT
>CAIMUS010000065.1 GCA_903844665.1 uncultured Pseudomonadota bacterium | reverse complement strand
TCCAGTCAGCCAGGACGCGGAGGAAGTCGGCATCGGCCAGCGCCGATTCGCCCTGCTGGAAGAAGGCGTCCAGCGTCCCTTGACCGGCGCTCCAGGCGCGCCCGGCGCGGGTCAGTTGCCGTTCCAGCGTCGCCAGGTCCAGCGCCTGCCGGTCGGCCAGGTCGAGCAGCTTGGGATGGCCCTGCACCAGCCGCAGCGCTTCCAGCACCACCTGCCGCTGGTGGTCGCGCTGCCGACCGTCGGTGATCCCCTCGCCGCGCAGCAGCCGGCCCAGGTTGGGCAACTGCCGGATTAACAGGGCGGCTTCATCCAGGCTGAGGGCGTGAATGGGTAATTCCAACAGGGCGTTGGGGTAGAGACCGGCAATGACCGGGCGAATCCGCGAAGTCAGGATCACCCGGCTGAAACCCCGGTGGTTGAGCAGCGCCGCCAGCAGCTTGCCCCAACGCTCGTCCCGCCACTGCCCTTCGGGACGCAGCAGCGATTCCAGGTTGTCCAGGACGATGAGGATGCCGCTGCGTTCCAGCAGTTCCGTCAGCCACGGCAGGAAGGCGTCCAGTTGTTGAACGTTTCCCACCACCTGGACCATGGCAAAGTCCGGCAACTGCCGCTCCATCGCCAGGGCGAAATTGAGCAACGCCTGGCTGATGTCCTTGCCCTGTTCCGGCGCCTGATACCAGACATAGCCCTGAAACCGTTGCAAGCCTTCGTAGTGATAACTGAGTTCCAGGGCGCAAGCGGTCTTGCCGGCGCCGGCCATGCCGTAGAACAGCACGCCGGCTTGACCGCTTTCGGGCGCCAGCGCCTGGCTGGCCTGGGTCAGCACCCCGACCCGACCGACGAACAGCGGTGGTTCGTTGGGAAACTCCGCCAGTCCCGTGGCGGATAGCTTGAAGCTCGTCTCGGCCTGTCGGGGCGCCCGCAGACTCAGGTCCGCCGCCGCCGCGCCGAACAACGCCGGGGTGGTCACTGCCAGGGGCGGGCAGTCGGCGCTCGCCAGCGCCTCCGGCAGGGCCAATTGCAAGGCGCGGGCCAGCGGTTGCCCCTGCTCCAGCACGCCCCGGTACAGCCGTTCACCCAGGTCGATGGCGAAGGCGTCGCCGACCGGGTAGCGCATCGCCAGCACCGCGCAGTGCAGATTCTCCACCAGCGTCTGCGCCAGCGCGGGCAAGGGTTCAGCGACCGCCGTTGCCTCGACGCTGCCGGTTTCTTCCGCCCGGCGGGTCGGCTCCAGACCCAACCAGCGCAAGGTTTCCGCCACCGTCGCCGCCGCCGACAGACAGGCCGACAGCGTCACCCATTTCAGGCGACCCCGGCCCGGTCGCAGCAACTTGACGAGTTCCGCAGAACTGACCGTATCCGGTCACCCGTCCGCCTGTTCCAGCACCAGCGTCGCCGCCAGTCCATGCCCGGAAAAGTGCACCACATCCCAGCCGTCGCCCTCCGCCAGCAGCGACCCCAGGGCCGCCCGCGTCACCCCGTATTGCAACACCCGCAAGTCAATCGCCCAGCCCCGCGCCGCTGCCAGTTCCCGCAGCAGCGTCTTCAGCCGATAGCGTTCCTGCCGCAGGTTCAAGGCGCTCGCTCCGGTCGGCAAACTGAACACCGCCAGCACCCGCAAGCGGTCGCCTACCGGCTGTAACCGCACCGGCGCTGGCTTCCCGACCTCGAACACCAGACTCACCTCCTGCACCGCCAGCGGCTTGCCCCCGGTGTATGCCAATTCCAGCGGCAGATAGCACAAGCCGGCGGCGGCGGGCGTATCGTCCAGAATCTGCACCCGCACCGTCACCGGCGCCTGCGCCACCAGCGCCGGCGCAATCGGCCCCAGCACCTGTTCCCCGATCCAGGCGCCCAATTCAGCCAGCAGCCGCGTTTCTTCCGCCTGCCGCTTATCGGGGGCAACCCGCCGGTCCAGATAGCCGGATAGATCGAGCAGGGCTTCATAGCGCCAGTCGGTCGGATCGAGCGCGACGGTATGATCGGCCAGAAAGGCGCCGTTGGCGTCGTGCAGACGCCAGTACCAATGGGTGCTGTCGCGGATGTCGCTGGCTTGCAGCAATAAGGTGGCGATTGGCATGGGTCGTTCCTCAAATGATGATCATGGCCGGAGAAACCTGGATTGCGCTTCACAAGCTCCGCTCCATCCAGGCTACACCGGCTATCGCCCAGGAATCCTGCTCTGCTCCAGTCGATCGAGCACTTCGATCAATTTCTTCTTGCGGGCATTTTGCTTGCGCAGGTTTTGCAGCAATTCCTGCCATTCATTGGTGCGCTGCTGTTTCTCCAGCACCATCTTGATCTTGCGCAGATAAACCGCCGCCTCCTGATAAGCACTCGGTTTTGTCTGCGCAATCTGCGATTCGGCGATCTTCCGCCAGATGGCGACGGCTCTATCCGGAAAGTCATCCGCCACAGCCTCGGCCACCCTGTCATTCTGGCCTCCAAACAATCCCAAACCGAATTGCCTCGCTGTGTCTGCCTGCTGGCGGTCATACCAATGCAGGACCTGAGTGGATTGTTTTTCAGCAATCGCGATATCGATCAAGGTGGTCAGATTGGGAAAGTGGAGCATTCTCGCCAAGTCCTTCGTGGACAACGACGCCACCGCCGGTTCAGGCAGCGGCCATTCCGGCTCCTTCACTTGCCGATGACTTTTGCCGGTTTGCAGATATTCCAAGATAATCACCTTGACCGCCGGCCATACCCCTGCCTTTTCGGCCGCTCGCTGCAAGGCCTGATAGCTGCGAAGCGAAGGCGCCCGGAAAAAATCATCGGCATACAGGGCGGCTACCTGCGGCCAGTCGTTCGCCCGTTCCCGGATATCCCGCCAGGCGTCGCGCAGTTCATCGGCGATTCCCGGTTTGCCTTCGCGGGTGGCGACAATGCCTTTATCGATCCATTGCTCGGCCGCCTCCACCTGTCCCGCTGCTTTCAGGCGGTTCACCAAGCGGGTATAGCTCTCAGTCCGTTCCGCCTCCCGCTCGCACAGCGGCAGAATTTCCGCCTGCCGGCCCGCATGCTCCAACGCCTTGATGATCCTGTCGCTCAGGGCGTCGCGGTGATAGCCGCCGGTGAAATCGTTCTTGTCGGGCAGCGGCATGGCCTCTAAACGTCGCTTCAAACAATCCGCCAGTTCGCTCCAGGCACTGCTTGGGAATTCCTGTCGCCAGAAAGTCTTCACTCCATCCGAGCAGAGCTCGTAACTGTCTTCGAGTTGTGCGTCTACAACCCAGAGCATCTGCTCCACAGTATCCAGGGAGGATTGGGGAAGGGCCTCGAAGACCACTTTCATACAGTCCCTGATATCATCGGCCGATTCTCCTTCGTGCTCATTTTCCACCCTGCGCGTGCCTGCCTCCAGCAATTGTTCGCCCAACGCAAGCACTTCGTCGGCGCGGCCATGGGCCAGCAACGCCTCCAATTGTTCCTTAAGCCGGGGAAAATTCACGGCGAGATCATCATCTTCTTCTTCATACCCATCAGTATAGGCATCCAAATTACCGATCTCTTCTTCCGCCGCCGCGAGCATGCCTTTCGTATCACCCGTGGCCAGACTGCAGCGATCCTGCAGGTAATCATTCACCTCGCCGTAATGCCGCGCCAGCGTTTCTATCAACTCGATAAGTTGGGCTTTGGTGTGTTTTTCCAGGTAAGCGTTTAGCGCTTCTGAAGCACGGGTGGACGGGAAATCGACCCGATCGGGAACGCCAGCACTGCGCTCCAGCGATTTCTTCAGTTGCTGCAGGCGGGGGTCCTGTTCCGATACAACAGGTATTTTCTTCCGGCTTTTCACCTGTTCCAGATATTCGAGCACGATGGCGACCGCATGTTTGCAGTTGCTCCAATAAGGACAGGTGCATTTCGCCTGTAATCGTGGTCCCGCCTCGATGTCGACCAGCGTGGCATAGCGTTCGCTACCGTCCACCCAGGCCAGCAGCTCTCCACTTGGCGAGAAGGCCAGGTTTTTGACTTGACCGCCACGTTGGTAGCTTTTGCCGCGTTTCACGATGGCGGCGCCGGCCCAATGGTTCAGTTCGTCCCCGGTTAAGGCTTTAAAGAGATCGGTTTTAGCAGTGGTGTGATTCATGATCGTAAGACTCGCGATAGCGTTTTCTCAATCCAATAATATTGAGGAGTATGTAAGCGTTCACCCCCCTCCCCCTAGCCCCCTCCCACAAGGGGAGGGGGAATACGCTAAGTAGCTGTTTTGCAATAACTCCCTCCCCCCTTGTGGGGGAGGGTTGGGGAGAGGGGTCTGAACGGTTACAGGAGTATAATTCATCGCCCTGAGCCACGATTATTCTCAGCCGTTAACCGCTACGTTCAGGCCGTATGTGCATTCAGTCTCGCCAGGGCGTTTTCCTCCGCCTGAATCTGCGCCTGCACCACCGCCATCGCGCTCATGTTCAACAGCCCGCGCACGGTGATGGCATGGGTGACCACATGCACCGGCCCGGCGGCGCCGACCAGGATCGGCCCGACTGCCACGCCTCCGCCCAGCATCCGCAGCAGGTTGAAGGCGATATGGGCCGCATCGACGTTGGGCATGACCAGCAGATTGGCCTGCCCGCGCAGGCGCGAGGCCGGGTAAGCACTGTTGCGGATTTCCGGGGCAATGGCCGCATCGGCGTTCATTTCGCCATCCACTTCGAGATCCGGGACCCGCTCCCGCAGAATTTGCGCCGCTGTCCGCATTTTGACGGCGGAGGGAGTGTCGTAAGTGCCGAAATTGGAACGCGACAGCAGCGCCACCCTGGGCTTCAGGCCGAAGGCCTGCACCTCTTCTGCCGCCAGCAGGGTAATCTCGACGATCTCCTCGATGGTCGGATCGTGGGTTACGTGCGAATCACAAATAAAGAAGGTGCCACTGGACAGAATCAGGGCGCTCAGGGTGGACAGGCAATGCACCCCTTCCCGTTTGCCGATAATGTCGATGATATCGTGAACATGCTTTTTAAAGCGCCCGCCGGCGCCGCAGAGCATGGTGTCGGCATCCCCCAGTTTGACCGCCAGCGCCGCCACCACCGTCGGATCGGTGCGGACGATGGTCTTGGCGCCCTCGGGCGATACCCCCTTGCGGCCCATCAGCCGGTGATATTCCTCCCAGTAACGCTGAAATCGCGCATCGTTCAGAATGTTGATAACGCCGACATCTTTCTCCAGGCGGAGGCGCAGGCCCAGTTCCTGAATCCGGTGTTCGATCACGGGCAAGCGGCCGACCAGGATAGGGAAAGCCAGTTCTTCGTCGATCACCTGTTGCACCGCCTGTAACACCCGCCGGTCTTCGCCTTCGGCGTACACCAAGCGCTTCGGATGCTGTTTCGACATGGTGAAAATGGGCTTCATCACCAGCCCGGATTTGAAGACGAATTCCGTCAGGTGTTCGCGATACTCTTCCAGGTCTTTGATCGGCCGGGTCGCCACGCCGGTAGCCATGGCGGCCTTGGCGACGGCGGGAGCGAGTTGAGCGATCAGGCGCGGATCGAACGGCTTGGGGATCAGATAGTCCGGCCCGAACCGGGTCGGCTTGCCGCCGTAAGCCTTGGTCACCACCTCGGACGGTTCCGCCAGCGCCAGTTCCGCCAGCGCCTCCACGCAGGCCAGTTTCATCTCTTCGTTGATGGTGGTGGCGCCCACGTCCAAGGCGCCGCGGAAGATAAAGGGGAAACACAGCACATTGTTGACCTGGTTCGGATAGTCCGAGCGGCCGGTGGCGATAACGGCGTCGGGTCGCACCGCCCTGGCCTCTTCCGGCAGAATTTCCGGCGTCGGATTGGCCAGGGCCAGAATCAGCGGTTTCCCGGCCATGCGCTGGACCATTTCCGGCTTGAGCACCCCGCCGGCGGACAGGCCGAGGAAGATATCCGCGCCTTCGATGGCCTCCGCCAGCGTTCTGGCGTGGGTATCCTGGGCGAACGCCGCCTTCCAGGGATCCATTTCTTCGGTGCGCCCCTGGTACACCACCCCGATCTTGTCGGTGACGGTGATATTTTCGCGGGGCAAACCCAGGCTCATGAGCAGATTCAGGCAGGCCAGGGCGGCGGCGCCGGCGCCGGAGGAGACCAGTTTGACCTCCTTGATGTTCTTGCCCACCACCCGCAGGCCATTGAGCACGGCGGCGCCGACGATGATGGCCGTGCCATGCTGATCGTCGTGAAAGACCGGGATTTTCATCCGTTTCCTTAGGGCCTGCTCCACCTCGAAACATTCCGGCGCCTTGATGTCTTCCAGGTTGATGGCGCCGAAGGTAGGCTCCAGGCTGGCGATGATATCGATGAGTTTCTGTGGATCGGATTCGTCGATTTCGATATCGAACACATCGATTTCAGCGAATTTCTTGAACAGTACCGCCTTGCCTTCCATCACCGGCTTGGCGGCCAGGGGGCCGATATTGCCCAGCCCCAGCACGGCGGTGCCGTTGCTGATCACGGCGACCAGATTGCCACGGGTGGTAACGCTGGCGACCTCATGCGGATCGTTGACGATGGCCTCGCAGGCGGCGGCCACGCCGGGCGAGTAGGCCAGCGCCAGATCGCGCTGGGTGGCCAGCGGCTTGGTGGCGATAATGGCCAGCTTGCCCGGCTTGGGCAGGCGGTGGTACTGCAAAGCGGATTCTTTAAGTTTGTCTGGCATGGGGTATACCTGAGATGGTGGTTGAAAATAATAAAAGGGTCAGACACGAATGGCAGGGGAAGGGGAAAAGGGGTCAGACACGATATTTCAAGCAGGAAGGGGAAAAGAGGGGAAAAGGGGTCAGACACGATATTTCAAGCATACCCGTTGGCGTCTGTCGGGCACGTCCTATGCCCGACCTACAAGGCTGCCGGTTGTTGCCACGCTGAATGATGGAAAAGGGAAAGAAAAGAAAGGGAAAGAAAAGGGGTCAGACACGATATTTCAAGCATACCCGTTGGCGTCTGTCGGGCACGTCCTATGCCTGACCTACAAGGCTGCCGGTTGTTGCCACGCTGAATGATGTGCTGTGGCAGGCCAGGGATGACGTAGCGGGGAAGACGGGTCATAGTGGGTCATGCAATGGAATAATGGGATCAGCATAGCAGAAAATATCGTGTCTGAACCCATTTCCCTCGAGCTCTCTTCCCCAGAGTGCACTGTTCATGTCCACCAACCTCATGCTTAGTTGCGAGGGGTATAGCTGTTTTGTAGTACAATCAAATTATTAAATTTTCATGCTTAGCCCTGGGGAACATCAGTGCGGATAGATGACCTAATATGGTTGCCTCACTTTGTTGACAAGTTGGCATGGAAACACAGCGTATCTCCAGAAGAGGTCGAGGAAGTGTTATTTTCCAAACCGGTGTTCCGCAAAGTCCAAAAAGGCCATATCCCTGGCGAAAATCTTTATTCTTCACTTGGCCGCACCAAGGCGGGACGCTATCTCGCTGTATTTTTTATTTATAAACCCTCTCACGCCGCATTAATCATCAGTGCCCGTGATATGGATGAGAAAGAGAGAAAATTGTATGAGCGAAAGTAAATCGATTCCTGAACTGAATAGTTATGAGGAAATTGCTGAGTTTTGGGATACTCATAGTTTAGCCGATTATTGGAACGATACGGAGCCAGCAGAATTTGAGATCTCAGAACAGGTAGGCCGGCATTATTTGATTCCGGTGGACAGGAATCTTTTACTCCGTATGGGACAATTGGCACGGAGTCGAGGTGTAACTATCGAAACTTTAACTAATCTGCTACTCGAACAGCGTTTAGAGGAGATTGAAGCCAGGTAGGTCTGGCACAGGAGGTGCCCGACATGCACTGCAGCGAACTGGGCTTTCAGGTCCACCTGCAAGGCAAGAGAACCTGCCGGCACTTGTGGCTGTGTCTGATCGCCTTCCCCCCGGTTTAACCGGGGGGTGATCTGAGCCAGCATCCCCTCGACACGCTGGCCCAACAACGCCTCCAAATCCGGTTGCTCTAAGACGCCAGGAGATCGCCTGCTCCGCAATTCAGGCGCCACCCGTTAACCCGTCAGGAGGTGAATCCTAACCCAACCTCACAATCTAAGTTTGAACCGGCTTCTTCAACGTTAACCCAGTGACAAGGATGGCGGTGGAGGAGAACGGGAGAGGTGCGCCCGGAGGTGGCTTCCCTGCTCCCTTTCACTCAGAATAGGCAGGACGCTCTGAATCGCTGCACCAACACCAAGTTATTGACTCGTGTCGCGCGACCCGCTACTTTAAGACATGAGCATTGAAAACTTTCGGCACAAAGGTTTAGAGCGCTTGTTCCTGCATGACGATCCGCGT
>CAIMUS010000064.1 GCA_903844665.1 uncultured Pseudomonadota bacterium | reverse complement strand
CGCGCTGCCGACGTTGGAATCGTCCCAGCGCGACTGGAGCCGGTTCGCGCAACGGTTCGCTGAAATGCTCTATCGCTGCCATCGCCTGGAGGCGGCGCAGGCGAACGAGGTCGGCGACCGTGTCGCCGACCTGCAGCGACAAGCGGATGAGCGACTGCATGCCTGGGTGGAAAAGCATTACGCCGACCTGCCTTCGCTGCCGGCGGCGGAAGCGCCGGTGATGGTGCATCACATCCCGCGCTTTCTAAGCTGTTTCAGAGCAGCGTTTCCAAGCCTTTGCGATCGAGCAGATCGAGCAGTTTCAGCGAAGGGCCGCTCGGGTGTTTTTTCCCGATCTCCCACTGGCGGATCGTCGATAGACTCGTGTTCAACACCGACGCCAGCACAGCCTGGCTCAGTTTATGGCGTTCCCGCAAGGCGCGAATTTTCTCGCTCGAATATTCCGGCACGGGCGCCAGGCACAGGGCGTCGTACTCCAGCATCCGGCGCTTGTCGATGAGGCCGGCCTTATACAAACCACACGCAGTTTCGTGAACCGCTTCAAAGATTCGACTTTTCGCCTTAGTCTTGGCAGTCATGACAGATCTCCTGTAATGTTCCATCCTCTACTTGAACATCCAACTCACTCGAAGAAAGCTTTAGTAAGTCGGCGGCGATATTCTGCAGCGCTTTAAGCTCTTCGGCGCTCACGTTGGCACGTGCATTCTTCTCGAAGCCGACCACGAAGAACCACCAGTCGCTCTTGTTCGTCGCTACCAGAGTACGTGTACTGCCCCACCGGTCGCTCTTGTTCGTCGCTACCAGAGTACGTGTACTGCCCCTCTTGCCGCGACCCGGCAGTGCTACGCGCTTCTTGAACACGCCCCCGCCGAGATCGGCGTCGATCAAACCCCGTTCCATCTCTGCGACTGACTTGCAGAGCGCCTCGTTGGATAACGAGGTTTTGCGCATCCAGCGGGTGAAGTAGCGGGTTTTGAACACTCTTTTCATTGTCAAAATATATCACTTAGTGTATTAGTCCGCTATCTTCGGAAGGGTGAAATCAGTCAGTCGCCTGCCTGGACGAACCACCCCGGCGCTGCGCGCCACCCCTCCTTGTCCAAGGAGGGGAAAAAAACCGATACCGCACCCTGTCAGCCTCTGGGATTGAATGGCTCAGCCCTGGTTGAGCTTACCAAGCATTTCTTCCACCTGTTCCACCGGCAGCTTCAACACAGCCCCCACGGCGGCGGGCAGGTTGGGGTCCTGGCTGGCCTGCCAGAGGCGGGCGAGGCTGCGTAGCACCATGTCTAAATGGAATTCGTCATTGAATTCTATGACGACAGGCAGGGCTTTCAGATAATAGTCCAGTGCCTGCGCCCAGCGCTGCTGCTCCTGGGCTACGCTGCCCAACTGGTGGTAGGTGCCAGCCTGCCAGTAGCGGTCGTTGAAATCGATATAGATGGCCAGGGCTTTCTGGTAGTAGTCTTCCGCCTGCTCCCAGCGCTGCTGTCCCTGGGCCACTATGCCCAAGTTGTGGTAGGTGAGGGCTTGGCTGTAGCGGTCGTTGAACTCGATCTTGAGGGCCAGGGCTTTCTGGTAGTAGTCCTCCGCCTGCGCCCAGCGCTGTTGCTTCTCGGCCATCATGCCCAACTGGTGGTAGGTGCTGGCCTGCCCGTAGCGGTCGTTGAACTCGATCTTGAGGGCCAGGGCTTTCTGGTAGTAGTCCTCCGCCTGCTCCCAGCGCCGCTGCTGCTGGGCCACCGTGCCCAGTTGGCCGTAAGTCACGGTGCTGGCGGCAATGGCCTGCGCCTCGACCGTGTTGGTGAAGGGCATGCTCAGCCAATCCTCGAAATACCACTCCAGGCGTCGCTCGTCCGCCTCGGCAAAGGGATCGCTGATGGTGATGGGGTAAGTCCCGGTATGCTCGAAGCTCAGTTCGGCGTTGGCGCCATCGCCCAGACCGGCGCGTTCACAAATGCGTAGCAAGGCCATGCGGGTTCCTCCTGATGGTTTGTTCCTCGCTTTGGATTACCTTAGCGCAGATGGGAGATAGACTCAATAGCAGGCGGGGTTTCATGCGTGCGGCCGGGCTCATGCGGTGCAATACGCTACGCTTTTGCGCCCTACGAGCTATTGTATGACCTGCTCAGGCATTCCCGGACGGAAAACCTGATTTACCCTACACGGGAGTGAGCGGCAACATTGACGAGGCAATGCATCCGCATTACCATTCAGAGCATCCATCCATTTCATCGGAGAGCGCCATGGCTGCCACGCTCGAAGTCGAATCCACCCTCACCGGCCGTTATCAGACTACGGTGCCGGAGACCGTTCGCCGCGCGCTCAAGTTGGGCAAGCGCGACAAGATCCGCTACTCCATTCGTCCTGATGGCGAGGTGGTGATGACACGCGCCACAGAGCCTGAGGGTGATGACCCTGTGCTGGGGCAATTCCTGGGCTTTCTGGCACGCGACATCGCCAACCATCCCGAGCGGCTGCAAGCCGTCGATGCGGGACTGCTGGCGCGCATCCAATCCCTGGTGGGGTATGCCGAAGTCGATCTCGATGCGCCACTTTCGGCTGATGACGAATGACCAAGCCGCTCCCGGCGCCGCTGGCAGTCAACGGCTGGACGATTTTTGCCCACCCTTTGTTTCTCGACCAACTCGAAGCCGTGATCAAGCAGGTCGAAGCCCAGCGCCAGAAAGACCCGGTTGGCTACATCCGCAAGAACGCCAGCAAGCGCCTTGCAGTCATCGCCAAGCTGGCCTTCGAGGTCATTCCGCAAGATCCGGGGCGCGCCGAGTACCGGCAGGGCAATACTCTCGGTGAAGATCACAAGCATTGGTTTCGCGCCAAGTTCTTGCAGCAGTACCGCTTGTTCTTCCGCTACCACGCGGAGAGCAAGATCATCGTCTACGCCTGGGTGAACGACGAATACACTAAACGGGCCTACGAGAGCGGCGACGACGCGTACCGGGTATTCCGCAAGATGCTGGAAAACGGACGTCCGCCCGATGACTGGAGCACCCTGCTGACCGAGGCCCGCGCTGAATCCCGTCGCCTGGAGCAGATCACCGCGCAGGCCGCTGCCACTCAGCCCTGAATTCCGGCAGCCCGTAGCCCGTAGGTCGGGCACAGGACGTGCCCGACACCTGCGCTTCATCCCGGTTCGGGTTAGCCGCTTGGGTCTGATGCCAACTCAGTCTCCCTTGGGCCATGATCATCGTTTGGGCCATAGCCAGACATTCGTTGCCGCTGACACCCTGGGAGCGCCGCACCCCAGTGCGGCATTGTAATGAAGCCAGTGGCAAGTGGCGAGAGCCGCACTGGGGTGCGGCGCTCCCAGGGGTGGTATTTGCGCGGCTACCCACCACCCTGGGCACAGGTTCAGTTTGATTATTCTCCAACTCATTGATTTGTTAATCAAATACTGAAGATAGATAGCTTTTGAATTCTCAATTTGGCATCATGAACCTCTGCACAGGTTTGCGCTTTATTATCCGAATAATTTAATATATTCAGTTAGTTACCCAACAATCATACTGAACCAGTGCCCCACCCTGCAATGTCTAGATAATCATTAGCCGGTGTAGCCTGGATGGAGCGGAGCTTGCGAAGCGTAATCCAGGTTCTTCCGGCTGGCCGAAATGATGATCATGGCCGGAAAAGGTAGGCCATGATCATCGTTTGGGCCATAGCAATCTACAGGAGAGCCAGCTTGCCAAGGTTGATAGTCCCGTAGGCCGGAATAAGGCCGCAACGCCGGCCGTTTCCGGCAATGTGTTGGGCGCCGGAAACGCTTCGCTTAACGCTCCGCTTATTCCGGCCTACTCCTACTATGGCCGAAACGATGATCATCGCCAATCCGTAGCTCCATTACACTACCGCCCACCGTCTTGCAATCACCGAAGTTGCCGGCCTCACCACCTGTCAGTTTTGAGGTAAACTCCCGCCTCCGGTTAACGATGGTATGAGGAAACGATGGGAACTGTCCAGAAACTGGCTGAGAAAGTCAAAGAGGGGCTTCAGACTGCACTCCCGAAGCTACGCAAGACGGTGGTGAACAAGCTGGCGCTGGCGGTGGGCGCGATGATCGAAGCCCAGACGCCAAACACGAT
>CAIMUS010000063.1 GCA_903844665.1 uncultured Pseudomonadota bacterium | reverse complement strand
GAGCTCAATAATAAGTGGCGGGAGCTCTGGTTTGCTAATGAGGCTGCCAACGATTCAGACATTAATGGCATTCATACTATCTTGGCCTTGGCTAGTTGATCTAAAGGCTATCACTGGAAAATTTACAGCAAGAATTATTTTACCCTGGGTGTCCAGGGAGGAATGCGGCTCTTCGGTGATGCCCGCGGCGAATCGGGTACTGTGCTGCTGGGTATCTACAGCGATGTGGGAAGCAATTACCGGAGTTTCAGCGTGCGTCTGGGGAGCGGTTTTGCCTTCTGATGAAAGTGTTTTCCGAAGCCAAAGTGAAATTACAGAGCGGGATGACAGCCCCGCGTGGGGAGATACGAGCAATGTCTAGCAGGGTATGGGGAATTGCCTTACTGATCGGCTTGGCGGTATTGGGGTGCAAGCTGGATAAATCCGGGGGAGCACCGCGGGCGGAGAATGATGACGTCATTACAGCGAAAGAAACACCGGTAACAATTGCGGTGCTGGCCAATGATACCGATCCTGACGGGGGTACGCTGACCGTAACAGCGGTCAGCAAACCGGTTCGTGGCCAGGCGGTGATCAATCCCGACCAGACAGTGACTTATACGCCCGAGGCCAACTTCGTCGGCCTAGACAGTTTTACCTATGACGTCAGCAATGGCGAAACGAAAGGCGGGGCCGAGGTGACGATCTTTGTCGGCAGCATTATACGCGTCAGCGTGGCCTCCGATGGGACCGAGGGCGCCGGTAGCAGTTATATGGTGTCCTTCAGCGCCAATGGCCGTTATATGGTGTTTGATTCGGATGCCCCGAACTTGGTGCCGAAAGATACCAATGATACTAATGATGTCTTTATGCATAACCTGCAGACAACAAAGACCACCCGTATCAGCGTGGCCTCCGATGGAACCCAAGGCAATGAGGCGAGTTATTCGCCTTCGATCAGCGCCGATGGTCGCTATGTGGTATTTACTTCGGATGCCTCGAACCTGGTGTCGGGCGATACCAACGGTAAGGCTGATATCTTTTTGTATGAACGGGAGACCGGCAAGACCACCCGCGTCAGCGTAGCCTCGGATGGAACCCAAAGCAATGAGGGGAGTTATGCGCCTTCGATCAGCGCCGACGGTCGCTATGTGGTGTTTTACTCCTTCGCCTCGAACCTGGTGCCGAACGATAAAAATCGTGCATCGGATATCTTTGTGCATGAGCGGGAGACAGGCAAGACCACCCGTGTCAGCGTGGCCTCGGATGGAACCGAAAGCAATTATGGGAGTCATTCGCCTTCGATCAGCGTCGACGGTCGCTATGTGGCGTTCGATTCCTATGCCTCGAACCTGGTGCCGGGCGATACCAATCTTACAGATGATATCTTTGTGTATGATCGGCAGACCGGCAAGACCACCCGCGTCAGCGTGGCCTCGGATGGGACCCAGAGCACGGACGGGAGTTATTGGCCCTTGATCAGCGCCGACGGTCGCTATGTGACGTTTTACTCTTCCGCCTCGAACCTGGTGCCGGGCAACAGCAACGGTACCAGTAACATCTTGGTGCATGACCAGCAGACCGGCAAGACCACCCGCTTCAACGTGGCCGAGGATGGGACCCAAAGCACGGACGGGAGTTATTGGCCTTCGTTCAACGCTACCGGTCGCTATGTGGCGTTTACCTCGGAGGCCTCGAACTTGGTGCAGGGTGATACCAACCATGCATGGGATATTTTTGTGACCGTGAATAAATAAGCCGGCTTAAGGCTGGAAGATATATTCGTGGTGGTGCTGGAGGAGACGCCGGGTTGAACCGGTATCGGCTGGGGAGGGCCGCTGCGCACTTGGAAAAGGTCGGGCCACGGCGCTTTTGCCCGACCGGTGATTCGGCCATGCCGGCGGGCGTCTGCCCGCCGGCATGGCTCCGGCGACGGTGGCATCCCACCACCGCCGCCGTCAGACTGTCCTATCCGCCGCGAGCCGGATTTCTCTGCCGGGCCTCCTGCCCGGCAGAGTAATATACCTTAAGTTTATTGTAACTACTCAGATACCCAAAAGCTGTATTCACCGGTTAAGGTGAATACAGCCTTTTATTGAGGTGCAGAGGACAGGATAAATGGCTTGCCACCAAACGCATCCCTGATGGCGCCGAACACATTGACTGCATTTTTGCGGGCAGTGGAGATATACCCCCGAATCCGCGCAAAGTCTTTTGCCCCTGCCAGCGTCCTGAAACAGCCCGAGACCTCCTGTTTGACTTTGATCATGCGCACATCGCGCTCCGCCAAGTTATTGTCAAACGGTACTCGAAAGTCGTACATGAAGGCCAACACCTGCGGCTTAAAGTCCCTCAGCCGGTCCAGCAGATTAAGCGGCGGTGTCTGTTTGAGGCGGCCTCTTTTTTTCGGTGGGTTCCCGTCTTCAGCCGGCGGGGCCCGGGGATTGGCTTCATAGCCGGCGTTTACCACCTGGTCATAGCGCTGCTCGAACGCGGCGAGCGCTTCCGGTGACAGGTGGGTGCTGTGCTCCGGTGTGGTGTCCACCGCCTGTTTGATTTCCAGCAGCAGGTCCGTCATCTCCGTCGCCCACACCTGGCCGTATTGTTGCTCCATATACTGCAGTTCCCGGAGGTGATGGGCGTTACACAAGCCATGCGCGCAGCCCTTATACCCGAAGTACGGTTTCCAATGGTCATGTACTGCCGTCCCCCCGAAAGCGGGTAGAATCCCGGCTTCATCCATCGCCTCCTTGCCGCGCTTGGCATGAATGTCATAGTGCGTGAGCCGCTCCGTGGCGGCCACGTGGAGCCAATGTAACTGCTTGTTGACCCGCACCCCGGATTCATCCGTATGCAACACCTCGGCATCACGCAACTGCGCTTTCACCGCTTCCACGGCCGGTTCCACCCCCTGCGACAGTTCTTGTCCCGCTTTCAGGATGGTTGCTTCCGACAGGCGGTGATGAACCAGGTCTTCAAAGATCTGCGCCGTGCGCTCCACCGGCACGAAATGCTCGCTCGAGAAATACGCGGCCCATGTCTTCACCCCCGGGCCGTACTGCACCGGACCCGTCACCCCCGCCGGAAATTGCCCTCGGTTTTCCGTACCGCACGCCGGACAGAGTTTGATCTCTACCCGATGCGCCGTCACCTCAATTCGGATTGCCGGTAGGTCAAACACCTGCCGTTCTTCATGCGCAGTTACCTCCACCGCGTTCAGGCCCGCTCCACACTGTTCACAGTGTTCTACCACGTGAATGGCGGTATGATCCGGATGGGCCGACGGCTTCAGCGTGTACCCGTCGTGCCCCGGCTGACCCCCCGTCGGTTTTTGACCCGGCTTTCTCAGACTGGTCGTCCGGTTCGGTTTGCGGTAGCCGTCACTCGAGGGCGGTTTGCTACTGTTACGGCTGTTTTTTTCCAGTCGTGCCTGGAGTTCTTTCAGCGCTGCCGCCTGTTTTTCCAACTGCTGGGCTAACTCTTCCACCTGCATCCCCACGCTGAGAAATAACTCGACCACCGCCGCCTCTCCTTTCTCGAAGGCAGCGTGGATTTCTTCTCGGGTGGGCATCCGGATGTTCATGCTGTCAAGGATAAACTTGATGCGCTATATTGGCAACCAGTAGGGGGGATCTGAGTAGTTACAAAAAAGTAAGCATAAACCCTGTTTAAAGATGCTTTATGCGGGGTTTACGGGGTTTAGATTGGAGCATGACCGGGTGGCCAGCCTGGAACGTCGCCAGATCGCCGGCCTTGAGTTGCCGGCCTTGCGGCTTACCACCCTGGAACATGGCCAGGTGGCCGGCGCTGGCGCGGTGACCTCCTGAAATGTCACCGTTTCTTTACAATCTGTCTTATCCGTTCAACTGATAACCCATGCTGTCGCGCCAATTTCCATAGCGGTTCTTTTTCCTGATAGGCGGCTAAAATGGCTTTGTTGCGTAATGCCAGGCGCAGCCGGTCACCGCGTGGTAGGTAGACCTCTTGCCCTCCCAGATGGTCAGCTATGGCGATAATCGCATGGGTTGCCAAGTCCTCAGCCGGCATATTGCCGATTGCCTTAAAGGTCTTGGACAGTACGGCGTACAGTTCCTCTAACAGAAACTCAAAACGCGGCGTAGCGCTGGTACTTTTACTTTCTACAGTCATTGCAATTTATAGGCTTGTTGATCTGCCCTGAGAAAGAGTATATCAGCATAAGTCCCCCTTACGCGGCTTGCCACTGGCTAACTTGCATATTTTCTGCGTTGTCCAAAACCGGATAAACGTAGATAAGGCCATCTTACCAAATAAGGTAGGCTCTCTTTTGGCAAGTTGTTCTAACATATCTTCTCTTGTCATTCGTATAGCATCACGATTGAAGTAGGGTCTTGTTGCTTCAAGATGTTCTATATAGTGTAGTAAGGCATCTTCTCTAAGCTCTTGCTCTGATTTATTTTGCCCCGTCGGGCTAGACGCGGCTAAATTAGGTTCTAGGCTACTTGCTTTCGCTGTGGCGCCACTGGGACAGGTTCCCCACTCTCCACATAATCCGCCTTTACCATGTCCCACGCACATTGAAGTTCTTTTAATGTGTTTTCTGGTGAAAGGGCGTAAGCGGATACTTCAGGCATTTCAAGAAAATGCGCTAGCCAGTGCTCACCATCAAAATACAGATTGATGGTAAACCCATCAAAGCGTTCATCTTTCATTGAGTTTCCTTTGTCAGTTGAGTTAAAAATTGTTTTACCTGATAACCTTTTGCTTTGCTGCTATCGTCCCGTTGAATAGGCAAACGAAAGCCCTTTGGTGAGTACCAAAGCTCATGACTGCCTGCTTGCCGTCGCTTAATCCAACCCGATTGAGTCAGCAGCGTTTGAAAGTTAGCAAAGCTTAATCCGTCAGGATTCTGTAACGCCTTGTTAAGCAACTTTTCCCGCTTGGTCATATCCTATCCATCCGCCATAACAACATCAGGTTGAATGCGTGCTCTTGACGCTGCTTTCTTAAGCTTGACAACGTTACTCAGATCGGCATTTTGCAGCCGGTCTAAATACTCTCCCCAAAGTTCTAAGGCTCTTTTCCTTTCAGGCAAATAATCTTGATGATTGTATACCGCCATAATCCCCGGTAAGGTGTGATTTAGGATTTTTTCGACAATATAAGGAGCAATTCCTAATCCCCCCATGCCAGTATGTGCGGTATGGCGTAAATCGTGCAAGCTCCACTCTCCTTGACTCAGCAATAAACTTTCAGTTTTGCCGGTGCGGTTGTTAAGTGGCACTGTCCGTTGTCTGTCTCTAATCTGCTTGGTAAGGGTTTTCTCTTCAAGTGGCTGGCCAGGCATACGGGGAGATTCAAGCACTAAATCATTAGTTGCCGTTCTCTGTAAGCGTTCAAAGTAGCGCAAAGCGAAAGCGGACAGGTGTACTTTATGCGGCTTACCGTTCTTGGAGTGCTCAGCCGGAATCGTCCAGAGTCCGCCGTTAAAGTCTATCTCTTGCCAGCGTGCTAGCCTGAGTTCGCCGGTACGTTGCGCTGTCGCCAATAGCAAAATAACTACCCACTGGGTACGCTCTGGCAAGCCCGATACCGGAAGCTGGCGAAATAGCTCTATAATTTCAGTCTCTGTCAGGTATCGCTGGTTGTGGCTTGGTTTAATCCCAAAATGACGCTTTTGCAGGTCTTGAGCGGGGTTCACTTCAACCAAGCCCTTCGCCACACCATGCGCAAACATTTGTTTCACCAAGCTTAACACCTTATCGGCTTTTACCAAGGCGCCACGCTGCACAATCTTTTCTATCAGTGCGACAAGATGGGCTTTCCGTATACTGTTCGCCTTTATCTTGCCGATGAAAGGCAATATGTCTGCTTGCAAAAACTCGGTAACTTGTTCCGGGCGCTTGCGGTAAGGCACGATGTAAGACTGCATCCAATCTTGATAAAGACCTGCAACGGTCTTTTCCAAAGCATTGGCTTGGCGTTCCGCGTCAAGGCGGGCGCGTTCCGCCTTCGGGTCGATGCCAGCTTCTAGTTGACAACGGCTATCAAAGGCGCGCTTTCGGGCGGTTTTAAGGCGGGTTTCCGGGTAGGTGCCAAGCCCAAGGGCAAGACGCTTGCCAGCAAAATAATAACGCAGTTCAAACAGCTTGACGCCAGATGCCTTGATACGGACTCGCAACCCGTCGCCATCGCTAAGGTAATAATCCCGGTCTTTAGGCTTGGCGTTCGCTATCGCCCTATCTGTCAGCTTGCTCATACTGTTACCTGTTGGCCTGTTGTCTCAGGTTCCCCGTCAGGTTCCCCAAAAATAGCGGCTATGGCGGGTTAAGGATGACGCCAGATGAAACAAGTTTTTTCCTTAACTCCCTGTTGCCACGCTACTTTAAAGAACAGCCTGATTATAGCTGAAACCAGATGAAACACGAAAGAACCTCTTGGAGTGCAGGTGGTCGGAGGTTCAAATCCTCTCGCCCCGACCAATTAAATCAACAAC
Organism: uncultured Pseudomonadota bacterium; assembly: GCA_903844665.1. GTDB lineage: Bacteria > Pseudomonadota > Gammaproteobacteria > Competibacterales > Competibacteraceae > CAIMUS01. Next base: position 10,379 of record CAIMUS010000063.1, on the reverse strand, counting down.
TACGGCCGATCACTGCCGGTGGTTGCTACCCTGGCGGATTGGAAGTCAGGCTACCCACTTAAGGCGGGACAATTCGACCCTGGGACCTGGGAGCGCCGGCGTCCCCGCCGGCTTGAGTGCATCGGCGCCAGTCAACAGCCGGCAAGATGCCAGCGCTCCCAGGTAAATCTCTCTGCGGTCAGCCTGCAAAGCGTCCCGGCTTAAGTTACCCGATTACCCACATGTTGCACCGCAACAAGACAATTGATTGATCTGATTGATTTTTCTTTGAAAGCTAATTTTTCGACAATCTATAAAAATCAATAACTTACTGAGTTGTGGGTAATCGGATGCGTAGGTCGGGTTAGACGCGCTCTCTACCAAGTCAGCCAATGGCAGAGACGTTACGGGCACGTCGTAACCCGACAGAGGGGGCGATTTTCATCGCTGGGAGCGCTCTTTTCCTATAGAGCATGACCGTTTGGAGTGACGAAGGAACTCCAACGCAATCCGCCATGATGCAATATTGGGTTTCCTTCGTCATTCCAACTTACAGGCTTATGGTTTTACCACCAATTTTCGGCAACTCAACTCGGCGATTCCGTGCAATTGTTCATCATTCGTCAGCAGGACCGCAGCGTGAATCCTGGCAGTGGCGACGATAATGGCATCGGGCAGTTTGAGTCGATGGATGCGGCGTAGCCGGATGGTCTCTTCCTTAATGGCATCGTTGATATTATATACAGCAATCGTACTCAGACAATTCCGGATCATTTTTTCTTCCTGGGCACTGAGACGAGGAAACGATAGCAACTCCATCTCCGTGATGATGGAACAAGCTATTTCTCCTTCCGGGAGATTCTCCGACAAACGGTCGTTGAACAACAGAATAAAGATATTGCTGTCCAGCAGAAAGCGGTTGACAATCATTTATCCCATTCCTGTGTCCATTCATCCCGCAACCGGCGCTGAAACGCTACGGGGTCTTCAATATTCTTGAAAGCGTCAATTTTGCCGGCCAATTCCATCAGTTGTTCCGATTGCCCTTTTTTCTTCGGTTGAGAAGCGATCTCTTCCGGCAACAATACGATCACCCGCGCCTTACGGCCGAATGCTTCCCGAAACGCCTCGGGTAATTTGCCATCGGGAGCAATGATGGTTTCCAATTCAATAGCCTGGAGCATAGTATCCTCCTATAACAGTTCTTTTAGGATAAGCCAGAACTCGTAAAAATTCGGCTGCCGTTTCACGGCTGACCAAAGGTGTCACTTCTCCCTGCCGCCAGTGAGCCACCAGCCAACCGGCGACACCCCGGAAGAGCAACGCCGAGATCACTATATTGGTGTCGAATACCACTCGCATCAAGGATTTTCCCGTCCGAAATTCTGGCGGATATCGGCGGGACGCTTGATCAGATCGGCGAGCGAGAATTCCGAAGTATTGTAAAAAGACTGGCCGGCGGCCTTCTTCAACAGCATTTCCCGCAGATTGGCCGGCTGCCCTTTATACTTTTCCGCCGCCGCCCGGACCAGCAACCGCGTCGGCGCCAGCACGCAATCGAGGCGGCGCAGCAGGGTGAACGGCAGGATCACGTCCTCATACATCTTTGGCGTCGTAGTCATCCTTGATAAGGTCGGCAATCCTCCAGAGGAATTCGGCGATTTCGGAGTGATTCTGCATGAGTTCGTTTAAGTTTCATAGGAGCAAATTGTGGGGGCGGCTTCCAGCCGCTCCAAGCCGGCTGGAAGCCGCCCCCACTATCCAGACTCCACAGTCCAGTCATCGCATGGTAATGACCACTTTTCCGGTCGTACGCCGCGCCAGCAATTCAAACAGTGCATCTTTAGCCTGCTCCAGCGGGAAGGTCTGGGAGACATGCGGCTTGAGTTTGCCCTGCGCATACCACTCCAGCAACTGGCTCAATGACCCATGCATCAGTTTCGGATTGCGCTGTAGATAGGCTCCCCAATAAAGACCGATGACCGCGCAGTTCTTGACCAGCAGATGATTCGCCGGTGGATGGGGAACCTTGCCGCTGGCGAAACCGATGGCCAGAATCCGCCCTTCCCAGTTGATGCAGCGCAGGGAGGCATCGAACACCTCGCCGCCGACGGGATCGTAAACCACATCCGCTCCGCCCAAGGCTTTGACCCGGTCCCGGATATCTTCCTTGGCATAGTCGATCAGATAATCCGCGCCGTGCTCGGCGGCGACCTTCAGTTTCTCCTCGCCGCCGGCGGTCGCGATGACCGTCGCTCCCAGCACCTTGCCGATTTCCACGGCGGTCAGACCGACCCCGCCGCCGGCGCCGTGCACCAACAGGTTTTCGCCGGGCTGAAGATGGGCGCGGTGGGTCAGGGCCAGATGGGAAGTGCCATAGGCGACCGGAAAGCCGGCGGCGGTAATGAAATCCATGTTAGACGGCAGGGGCACGACGGCCACCGCCGGAGCGACCACCTCTTCGGCGTAGCCGCCGTAGGAAAGCACCGCCAGCACCCGATCGCCCACCTTGAGGTCGGTCACGCCCGGACCGCACTCCAGCACCTCGCCGCTGACTTCCATGCCCGGCGAGAACGGCGGTTCGGGCCGCAACTGGTATTTGCCCTGGATAATCAGGGTATCGGCGAAATTGACCCCGCAGGCATGGATGGCGATTTTGACCCGATCGGGTCCGGGAAACGGCGGGCTGTCCACGGTTTCCAGGGACAGCACCTCGGGGTTTCCCAAGCGCTTGCAGATGACGGCTTTCATGACAATACTCTTTAAGGTTGTTCGGTGCAGTTATTTCCCGTTTTATTTTGCCGGGAGTCTGTCGGACTTGAACTTGGCTCGGGGTTGAACAGGGCGCCCACTCGACGCCGGCTTTCCCGGCAAGCCGGTGGAAAGAACCTGCTCCATGGTGGCCCTGATTTGGGAGTAGTGCGATACCAGCGGCAAAATCAAGCCGATGTGCCCGCCACGTTCTTCCAGCACCTCCCGGATCGCCTCGCACAGCAGGCGGATGGTGGCGCCGCCACTGCCGACGCAGCGACGGATGCCCCGGTTGCCCATGGGCTCATCCAAATGACGGGCGATATCCAGGATATGCCGTTCATCCACCTGTAAGGAATAGGTAATTTTGCCGGGCGCGTGGACGGTCAGCTTGAGACCCATATGCCGGTCGTACTGACATATTTTGCTGTAAAACGCGGCGAAATCCGGATATTTCATCACAATATATAGACAATGTCCGCGGCGGTTTCCGCTACCTGTTGTTCGCCATGCCGGCGCGCTGGTATACAGGCGGAGGCCGGCTGAGCGAGCCTTTAGTAAAGGAAACCGACAACGGCAGCGCCCAAAGCCAGCACCAGAGCGATGACGGCAATCCGCAACGCCAGTTTGGCCTGCCTGCCGATGTCGATGGCAATATCGGTGACGTTCTGGGTAAGCTCGCTGGCGGATTGCCGGGCAAACGACTTGGCCAGAGGCAGCGCGCTTTCCTTCACGAGTTGTCCCAGTTGCTGTTTAAATTCGGGGGTGACCAGGTAGTTGGCCAGCAGTTCCCTTATAGCGGGCTGTAGCTGCTGTTCCAGATGCTTGTTCATCTCGTCACGAATAACCACCAGGCCACGGTTCAATTGTCGCTTGATCATCTCATCCCCGGATTCGTGGATGGCCTGTTCAGCCGCCGCCCTGGCCGCCTCGTCGATATCGAGCCGCATGCTGTCCCTGGCGGTATCCATGGCGCTCATCACGCTGTTTCTAACGGCTTCCTGGGCGGCCTGCACGGCTGCCTGCGTGGCTTTCGGCGCCACTTCCTGGAGTAGCCTGGCCGTGGTCTGTTCCACGATAGCGTGACTTAGCCGTTCTACCGTGGATTTAGCGATCTCGGCAACCACCTTTTCGGCGGTGGCGCGGGCGGTGCGCTCGGCGATCCGCTCCACTTCCCCCCATGCAACAGCCGGTTCCACTCCCGGCGGCGGAGCCGCGACAGCCGGAGCAGGGGGTTCGGGCAATTCGCGAACCACTTCGAGCACCTGACCTATGGCCGCCGGCGTATAGGGTTTGGATAAGAACTCGATCGCCCCACTGGAGCGTGCATTCGCCCTGTCCTCGTCGGTGGCGCTGGCGGAACACATGATAATGGGGGGGGCGGTACTGGCGGCGTTGGTAATAATGGCAGCGGTGGTTTCAAACCCATCCATACCCGGCATCATCACATCCATGAAAATAATATGGGGATGATGATTTTCCATGTAGGCGATGGCGTCTTCACCGGATCCCACCCAGTCCACTTCTATGCCGCGTTCCATCAGCAGCTTGCGCAGGGTAAGGTGGGCAACCTTGGAATCGTCGACGACTAGCGCCTTGGTTACATTCATGCTGGCCTCCTACGGCCTGAATATTTAGCGGCGGAAGATAACAGCCATTGCTTGCGGTAGACCCAATAATCCTAAACGAAACCCATAGTGAAAAAGTATACCTTGAACCTCAGCCGCTAACATCTTCAGGATCGCAACTGGGTGCAATCGAGCCGGCACCCTCCAGCACTACAACCGTTATAATGATAATCGTTGTCATAGTCCAGCTTGGACTGGGTTGCATCCAACTGCCTGAGCTGGAGCCGCTGGACCAACTGAGGCTGACCCGGCAGTTAATGGGCTTGCGGAGAGATAGAGATCAATGAGTAAGAAAATAGGTCTGGTCCTAACCGGCGGGGGAGCGCGCGCGGGCTATCAGGCCGGAGTGCTGAGGGGTATCGCGGAGATTATCGGGCCGAAGTCCGGCGACTCCTGGCCTTTCCACGCCCTGGTCGGCACTTCGGCGGGGGCGATTAACAGTGCCTTTCTGGCTTCCAAAAGCGGTGGGAGTTTCGTGGAAGCGACGACAGCCCTGGATCGCTTGTGGAGCGTGCTCACCGCGGAGAAGGTCGTTCGCTCCGATGTCCTGACCTTGACGACGCTGGGATTCCGCTGGCTGCGCGACTTGAGTCTGGGTGGTCTGTTGGGCAATAGCCGCTCCACCCATTTGCTGGACGCCAGCCCATTGCGGGAGTTTTTGAGCCAGCAGATCGATTTTTCGGCGATCAGAGCCAACCTGCAACACGGCGCCCTGCACGGGCTGGCGATTTCCGCCACCAATTACCTGACGGGCGCCACCGTGATTTTTTTCGACGGCGCGGCGTCGATCGAACCTTGGACCAGAAGCTCCCGGGTGGGGATAAGGACCAGGCTTACCCTGAACCATGTGTTGGCATCCGCGGCGATTCCCGTCTTCTTTCAGCCGGTTAAACTGGATGGAGCGTATTATGGCGATGGTTGCGTGCGGCTGACCACGCCGCTGAGTCCGGCCATGCATCTGGGAGCGGAGCGGGTGCTGGCCATCGGCATCCGCCATCAACGGCCCGATAATCTGACTTTGAAATTGACTCGAAGCGCCGCAATGCCCGACATTTCTCTGGTCGATATCGCGGGCGTTATGTTGAATGCCGCGTTTCTGGATGCCCTGGATACCGATATCGAGCGGATGCAGCGCATCAACAAGACCATTGTCGCCTTGCGCCAGGCGGGTAAGGAACATCCCGATAGGCTGCGCGAGATTCCGCTGCTGGTCCTGTCGCCTTCGCAGGATTTGGGAACCCTGGCGTCGGAGCAATTCAACCGGTTTTCCAATATGCTGCGTTACCTGTTGAAAGGTATCGGCGCATCGACTGAAAAAGGGTGGGATTTATTAAGTTATCTGGCCTTCGACGAGGCCTATACCAATCGGTTGCTGGAATTGGGCTATCAGGACGCGCTGGCGCAGAGCGATGCTATTCAAGAGTTTTTTGAATAGAGCCGGACCGGTCGTCCGCTCACCCGTAGGAGCGAACTGGCTCGCGAGGGAAGCTTGAGGCGGCAACCCGGCCGGTTCGCGAGCCAGCTCGCTCCTACGAATCGCGATGGTCGAACTCTCCGGTAGTTTAAGTGGCGCCCGCTGTTTCCCCTGGACTGTCACCCAAAAGTTAATAGTCGTATACTAAATCGATTTTATCGGGCTGATCGATAGTAGGGGCGGTTCGCGAACCGCCCCTACTGCCCCCCAGCCTGGCGGGAAGCGCCGCACGCTCATGGCAGCGCGCCACAGTCTGGAAACCTCTGTTCACCAACTCGACATCAGGAGTATCCACATGGGTCAACCTGCAACGAAAACCACCGAAATCGGACTCAAGCCCGGTGTCGTTACCGGCAAGGACTATCAAACGCTGGTCGCCGCCGCCAAGGCCGGTGGTTATGCTTTGCCGGCCGTCAACGTCGCCAGCACCAATACGGTCAATGCGGTGATGGAAGCGGCAGCCAAAAACAACGCCGACGTCATTGTTCAATTGTCCAACGGCGGCGCCCAGTTCTATGCCGGCCAGGGCTTGGCCGACGGCTTCCAGGCCAAGGTGCTGGGCGCAGTTTCCGCCGCCAGACATGTCCATCTGCTGGCCGAGCATTACGGCATCTGCGTGGTGCTGCATACCGATCATGCCAACAAGAAGCTCATCCCCTGGGTGGAGGCGCTGCTGGATCACGGCGAGGCCTTCTACCGGGAGACCGGCAAGCCGCTGTTCAGCTCGCATATGCTGGATCTCTCCGAAGAGTCGATCGAGTTCAATCTGAGCGAGTGCGCCCGGATTCTGGAGCGGATGAGCCGGATGGGCATGAGTCTGGAAATCGAGCTGGGCGTGACCGGTGGCGAGGAAGACGGCGTCGGTTCCGATGTGGACGAAAGCGCCGATAATTCCCGTCTGTACACCCAGCCCGAAGATGTGTTGCGGGCCTATGAAACCTTGGCCCATATCGGCGATTTCTCGGTTGCCGCCTCCTTCGGCAATGTTCATGGCGTGTACAAACCGGGTAACGTCAGGCTGCGTCCTGAGATTTTGAAGAATTCCCAGACCCTGGTGCAGAAGCGCCACAGCAGCGCCGCCAATCCGCTGAACTTGGTGTTCCACGGCGGTTCCGGTTCCGAGAAGGAGAAGATCACCGAGGCGGTGGGCTATGGTGTCTTCAAGATGAACATCGATACCGATACCCAGTTCGCCTTCTCCAAAGCGATCGGTGATTTCGTCGAGGCCAATCCGAAAGCCTTCAAGTATCAGCTCGATCCGGTGGATGGCACGCCCTTTAAGAAGTACTACGACCCCCGCAAGTATCTCCGCCTGGCCGAACTGGGTGTGGTCGAGCGCATGGGCGAGGCATTCGAGGATTTGGGCTCGAAGGGCAGGTCGCTGGTCCGGAAATAACCGAATTTCACTGTAGCGGTATCACCCAATCCCCCCTTTCGCCGAGAGGGGGGATTTTTTATGGCCGTTATTCAGGCTGTTGACGTGAACGCGCCGTATTCGGGGCGCGGGCGGATGGGTGGTGTGTGGAATGCACCTACTCCTGCAACACTACCGCGTTTTCCAGTCACAGCGCCTCTTCCTCGTCCTGGGCGTGAATTTCGTCTTCCTCGATGGTGCCGTAAGTCTCGTGGATACGCACCACCAGAGCCAGTCCCAGGGCCAGGGTGGCGATGCCCACCACGATGGCGGTCAGGATCAGCACATGCGGCAGGGGATTGCTGTAGTGCTTCACCCCCGCAGCCACGATCGGGGCGGTGCCGCCGCCGATCTTGCCCATGCTGATGTACAGGAGAAAGACAGAGGTCTGAAACACCGACAGCCCGACCAGCCGCTTGATCAGATTGTTGCTGGCGATGACGATGTAAAAACCGGTCATCATCAGCACGGCCACGATCCAGTAGTTATAGTGACCCACTATCGACACGGTTCAGCCCCTTCTGCCGGCGAATGCGAAAAAAATGGTAATCATCACGGCGGCGACGGTAATACCCACCCCTAATTCCACCAGGAGAATGCCCAGATGCTGGCCATGTACCGGATCGTGCGGGTCGAGCACGTTGTAATCCAGAAAATTTCCGCCCAGGAGCAGAGCGACCACGCCCACGCCGGCGTAAATCATCACGCCCAGGGAAATGCCCAGCTGCAACAGCCAGGGCGGGCACAACTGGCGGGCGGAATCGAGGCCGTAGACCAGGCCGTAGAGGATGATGCCGGCGGCGAAAATCACCCCGGCCTGAAAGCCGCCGCCGGGGCCGTAGTCGCCGTGAAACTGGACATAGAGCGCGAACAGGATGATGACCGGCAACAGCAGTTTGGCCGCCAGCCGCGGGATGGGATAATGTTTCATTCGTTCTTGTCCTTGCTGGAGACCCGTCGCTTGCCCCCGATCAGGAGCAGGACGCCGATGGCGGCGGTGAAGATCACCACTGTCTCGCCCAGCGTATCGTAACCGCGGTAGCTGGCCAAAATGGAGGTGACCATATTGGGGATGCCGATTTCCTGGGGCGAGTCGTGAACATAGCGGGGCGCTACATGATGGTGGATAGGATTGTCGGGATCGCCGAACGGCGGAATATCGATCGTCCCGTAGATCAGCGCGGCGCCGGTAATGACCACCACCACCAGGGCCAACAGGGACTTGCGGGGGACCGTTTTTTCCCGGCTGGCGGTCAGCGCCAGGGTGCTCAGCAGGAACACGGTGGCGACGCCGGCGCCGACCGAAGCTTCGGTAAAGGCCACGTCCACGGCGTCCAGCATCACGAACAGGACGGCCGATACCAGGCTGTAGATGCCGCTCAGCATTGCAATGGCGAACAGATCGTGCAGGCGGGCCAGCGCCAGCGCCGTGACAGCCAGCACGGTGACCAGAAAAATATCGACTACGAACTCGATGGCGGCGTTTCCTTATCGGTAAGGTCCGGCTGGAGCAGGGGTTTGGGATTCTCCGGATCCGCCAGCGCCGCCCGGGCCAGCGCATGGCTGGCGACGGGGCTGGTGAACCACAGCAACAGCAGGATCAGCAGCAGCTTGACCGTTACCAGGGTCGGCCCGGCCTGAAGCATCAGGCCGAGCAGAACCAGCCCGGCGCCCAGGGTATCGGTCATTCCGGCCGGATGCAGGCGGGTGTAGAAATCCGGCATGCGCAGCAGGCCCAGGCTGCCGATCAGCATGATGACTATCCCACCCGCCAGCAGCAGGCCGCTGCATGCACTGATTAACAGTTCGCTCACTGGCGTCGCTCCGGCGGGATGTGGTCGCTACCGCGTGGCCAACCCATATCGCCATAACGGATAAATTTGAGCACGGCGATGGTACTGATGAAATTGATCAAAGCATAGATCAAGGCGATGTCGAGAAAGTCGGGCCGCCCGGACAGAAAGCCCATCACCGCGATCATCAGCACGGTCTTGGCGCCGAAGGAGTTTACCGCCAGGATACGGTCGTACACGGTGGGACCGAGCAGGGCGCGGCCCAGCGCCAACCCCATGCAGACCATGATGCCGAGCGTCGCCGCCGCGAACATCAGCGTACACCTTCTACGGCGCTGACCCGCCGGTCCATGTCGCCTTCCCGTAGCGCCACGGCGGCTTCCCCGGTCAAGGCGTGAACTTCCAGCCGGCCCTCGCTCAGATAGGTGGTCACCGTGCCGGGCGTCAGCGTGATCGAATTGGCGTAGATCACCTGTCCCAGTTCGCCGCGCTGAGAGGGATACAGCCGGATCAGGGTGGGGCCGATAGGCAGTCTGGGGTTAAGAATGCGGTTGGCGATGTCGAGGTTGGATTTGATGATTTCCAGCAACAGCCAGAGCAGATAGCGGGGCAGACGCGGATTCAGATACCAGCGCAGATGCAGTGTTTCGGGATCGATGGTCTGAGCGCGCCGGGCGATGGCGACCGCCAGCGCGCAGGACAGTGCGCCGCAGCCTAACAGCAGCGGATTATCCAGGTAACCGGACAGCAACAGCCAGAGGATGAAAAGGGCCAGCCATAGACTCAGGGTGGATAGCACAGCGGCTCCTTGGGATCGGGTGGTTAGGGTGAGCGGGCATGGAATCGGGTGGTCTTGCCGAGTATGATAGCCAGGTGGTGGATTGGTCATCAATAGCTGCCGCCAGCCTGTAGGAACGAGCTGGCTCACGAACAGTACCGGTTTGCCGCCGACCGATCCCTTCGCGAGCCAGCTTGCTCCTACGCGAGCGCGGACGACTGGTCACGCCCGGTTTTAGTTGCCCCTGGAAATTAAAAACGGTAACCGTTTAGCCCCCTCTTCCCCGCTTGCGCAAATAGGGGGAAATATTGGGTTTTCCCCTCCTTGAAAAGGAGGGGAAAGCAGCAATACCTACCTTTGCAGATATGCAAGCAGGGGGGCTAAACGGTTACGGATCGGGCAGCTAATCCCGGTGGCGTCGCTGGGGTATCCACTTAAGTCGGGACGCTTTACAGGCTGAGCCGGTAGGGGCGGTTCGCGAACCGCCCCTACGGGGATTCCCTAGTAGCGCCGGCATTTTGCCGGCTGTTGACTGGCGTCGAATGCCCTGAGGCCGGCGGGG
>CAIMUS010000062.1 GCA_903844665.1 uncultured Pseudomonadota bacterium | reverse complement strand
TTGTGGAATTAGGTTTGCTTTTACCATGATGGCCACCAAAATCAATCGGATTTGAAGCCAAAATACCTTGCCAGACCTACCTGGACCTCATATATAATACACTGATTATACTAAAATTTCTAGAGCAGCGGGAATTGCTGCTGCCTAACGGAGCGTGATGGGAGAGCAATATGAAGATTTCTATAGAATTGCCTGATACGGCTACCCTCATACCCTTGGACCCAAAGTATCTTGAAGAGGGATTCGTGGCAATGCTGTATTCTCTAGGCAAACTTTCCGAGAAAGAAGCCTGTACAGCCTTGGGTATTACCCGCCGCACCTTCGAAGAGATGTTGCCACGTTTTGGTTTTTCCATCCTGGTCGATAACCAGGAAAACATCGATATTGAGCTGCACGGATGAGCGGTGACGTGCGGCGTACCGTCAGCAATACAGGGCCTTTGATCTCATTAGAAAAACTGAACCATGGTTATGATTTCATCCGGCGGCTTTATGGAAAGGTGATTATTCCGCTCGCTGTACTTAATGAGGTTGCAGCGGGACAATTTGAGAAGCCGGATGCATATCTGCGTTATTACGGCATCATGGATCTGATTGAGATTGGTGTTGTGTCAAAACGATATAATTTTCCAGAGATGGAACGGCTGCATGAAGGAGAGAAGCAAGCAATACAGCTTGCGCTTGAACTGCAATTGCCTCTTCTCATCGAGGAAACTATCGGGCGTCATGTTGCCAAAAGTTTAGGTATACCTGTATCAGGTATTGCAGGACAGATTATCAAAGCCTTTCAACAGGAAGTCATTTCAGCGACAGAGGCATACAACAAACTCGATGAATTGTTAAAGGCAGGACGCATTAATCAAAAAATCTATAAGGCTCTTGTTGTAGCCATATCGAAAGCTTAGCCAGCGTAGCCCGGATGAAGCGGAGCTTGCGGAGCGCAATCCGGGTTACCCCTTGAACCCGCGTAGGGGACATTAGCGAAGCATAATGCGCCACCTGAAACGAGGGGCTAAAACCATCAGGCGGAATACAGCTTGGCGGCCTATTCCGCCCTACGGACTGCGGTGTTGTTACTCCATCGTGCTCTACCATAGTGGCTGAAGGCAGAGTTAAAATATATCCCGTACTTCATCCGTACATGCTATAATATATAGCCTTTGTCAAGGAGGTGCACCGTGCCTACATCTATCTCCAAGCGCGACGAGCGGGTCGATCTACGTTTGGCCGGCGATCTGAAAGCGCTGCTGGCCCGGGCGGCGTCATATTCAGGTATGTCTTTGTCCAGTTTCCTGATTTCGGTCGCGTCCGATAGAGCCAAGGAGGTTGTGGCTGAGCATGAAACCATGATGCTCTCCGCTCAGGATTGGGAAGCGTTTCTGATCGCTCTGGATAATGCCGACCGGCCACGTCCAAAGCTCAAGGCGGCGGTGGAGCGGTATCGTAACCGCAGGAAGAGTAGCGATGCCGGCTGAGTGGCGAATCGAGCCACTTGATCGGCAGCATGATCGCAGTCGATTCGATTGCGGCGAACCGGCACTCAATGAATATCTGATACGTTACGCACGACAGCATCAAGAGGCAGGAATTGCCCGCACCTTTGTTGCTGTGGACTGCATTGAAAATGCGGGAATTCTTGGCTTCTATTCGCTGGCCGCCAGCGGCATCGATAAACGAAACCTGCCTGCCCAGGCGGCCAAACGCCTGCCGAATTTCCCAATCCCCGTGGTGCGTCTGGCGCGCCTGGCGGTTGACTTGTGCAGGCAAAGGCAGGGACTTGGTGAAGACTTGTTAATCGATGCGTTGCACCGTTGTCTGCATGTGGGCGAGCAAGTCGGCATTCTGGCTGTGCTGGTCGATGCCAAGCATGAGCGTGCCAAGGCCTTTTACAGTCGCTACGAATTCGATTCGCTGCCCGATCAGCCTTTAAAGCTGTGGCTACCCATGACTGCTGTTCGGCGGCTTTTTGGGGACTGATGGAGGGTGGACGGCTGTTGGGGTTCCTTTGTAACTTTTTGAAGACTATCATCCCCAGTCGCAAGGCCACTAAGCAGTATCTGGGTGACGCCAATGAACCAACTTGATTTCGAAGAGGCGGAAATACTAGAGGCGTTCGAAAGCGGTAAGCTCAAGCGCGTCGAGAACCGAACGAAGGAACTCGAGATGGCTTCGCGGATGCGCTCCATGAGCACATCGAGCGATTTCGCCTGGGTGTGACAACCTGGCAACGCGGGAACCGAGGCTACAAAATAGCCTTCTGCGTCTTGCTCGATAATGACATCAAACTGGTATGTCATAACTATCACCTCCGCTGCCATTCTATACCGGGGCGGCCCGGAATAGCAGACCTGCGAGGCGCTAACACAGAACTAAGCCGCGCCCGCGGAGGGGCTTGGGGAAGAACGAGCTACTGAAGGAAGAGCGCGGGGTTTCGTTCGAGGAAGTTCTGAATGTTGTGGCAAGAACCGTATTAACCATTATGCGCCCCACGGTACGACGTCTCCCCTCGCCGTGAGATTTATCGTTTTCCCTGAGATATTGAATTATCCCAAAACAAAAAGCCCCGCGTTGCGGGGCTTTTTTATCAAGCTGGCGAATCGGGCTTACATCATATCGCCCATGCCGCCCATGCCGCCCATGCCGCCCATGCCGCCCATGCCGCCCATGCCGCCCGGCATGGCCAGATCTTCCTTCCTCGGATGCTCGGCCACCATGGCCTCGGTGGTGATCAGCAGCGCGGCCACGGAGGCGGCGTTCTGCAATGCGTAACGGGTCACCTTGGTGGGGTCCAGGATGCCCATCTCGATCATATCGCCGAACTCTTCGGTAGAGGCGTTGAAGCCGTAGTTGCCTTCGGAATCCAGGATCTTATTCAGGATTACGGAAGGCTCGGCGCCGGCGTTGGCGACGATCTGGCGTAACGGCTCCTCCATCGCCCGGCGGGCGATATTGATGCCCACATCCTGATCGTGATTTTCACCCTTCAGGTCCTTGATACGTTGCAGCGCCCGGATCAGAGCGACACCGCCGCCCGCCACCACGCCTTCTTCCACTGCCGCGCGGGTGGCGTGCAGGGCATCCTCGACGCGGGCCTTCCTCTCCTTCATCTCGATTTCGGTGGCGGCGCCCACCTTGATCACGGCCACGCCGCCGGCCAGCTTGGCGACCCGCTCCTGCAACTTCTCACGATCGTAGTCGGAAGTCGCTTCTTCGATCTGAGCGCGAATCTGCTCGACCCGACCTTTGATATCGGCCTCGGAACCGGCGCCGTCGATAAGGGTGGTATTTTCCTTGCTCACCACGACCTTCTTGGCGGTGCCCAGATCGCTCAGGGTGGTTTTCTCCAGGGACAGGCCGACTTCGTCGGAGATCACCTGGCCGCCGGTCAGGACGGCGATATCCTGCAACATGGCCTTGCGGCGATCGCCGAAACCGGGCGCCTTGACGGCGGCGACCTTGACGATGCCACGAATATTGTTCACCACCAGCGTGGCCAGGGCCTCGCCTTCCACATCCTCGGCGATGATCAACAGCGGTTTGCTGGACCGGGCCACCGCTTCCAGCATCGGCAGCAGCTCGCGGATGTTGGAGATTTTCTTGTCGTGCAGCAGGATAAAGGGATTCTCCAGTTCCGCCGCCATGCTCTGCTGGTTGTTGATGAAATACGGGGAGATATAGCCGCGGTCGAACTGCATGCCTTCCACCACATCCAGCTCGTTTTCCAGACCCTTGCCTTCCTCGACCGTAATCACGCCTTCCTTGCCGACTTTCTGCATCGCATCCGCGATGATCCTGCCGATGACTTCGTCGGCGTTGGCGGATACCGTGCCGACCTGGGCGATGGACTTGTCATCGGTGCAAGGGGTGGACAGTTTGGCCAGTTCCTCCACCGCCGCGGCCACCGCCTTGTCGATGCCGCGTTTCAGATCCATCGGATTCATGCCGGAGGCCACGGCCTTCATGCCTTCGCGGACGATGGCCTGGGCCAGCACCGTTGCCGTGGTCGTGCCGTCACCGGCCACATCGGAGGTCTTGGAAGCGACTTCCTTGACCATCTGCGCACCCATGTTCTCGAATTTGTCTTCGAGCTCGATTTCCTTGGCCACGGAAACGCCGTCCTTGGTCACAGTGGGGGCGCCGAAAGCCTTTTCCAACAGGACGTTACGGCCACGCGGCCCCAGGGTTACCTTAACCGCATTGGACAGGATATTGATACCGTGAACCATGCGCTGGCGCGCATCATCACCGAAGCGTACATCTTTAGCTGCCATGTATTTTTCCTCTGAATTCAGTTGCGCTGATGAAATGACGGTTAGCCTTCGATGACGGCCATAATCTCGTCTTCCCGCATGATGATGTAGTCTTCACCATCCACCTTGACCTCGCTGCCGGAGTATTTGCCGAACAGCACATGGTCACCTTCCTTGACATCCAGGGGACGGATATCACCGTTTTCCAGCAGCTTGCCCCGACCGGCAGCGATCACGTTACCGCGGGACGGCTTCTCGGCGGCGGCGCCGGGCAGCACGATGCCGCCGGCGGTCTTGGTCTCTTCCTCGACGCGCTTGATCAGCACGCGGTCATGCAATGGACGAACTTTCATGGATACCTTCTCCTGTGAGCATTCAATAGTCGATCTGGCAAAGGGTCGTACTTAACGTTGTTAGCACTCGACCTTAGTGAGTGCTAATAATAATCACCTAAACCACCCTGTCAAGGGGTTAGTTGGCTAAATGGTGGCGACGCGGGGAATTTCAAGGGGTGTAACCCGTCGTCCGCTCTTGTGTAGGAGCGAGCTTGCTCGCGAACTCAACCGGCCTGCAATGAAGGTGACCTTTGCGAGCAAGCTCGTTCCTACGCCCAGTGCGGGTATCCACTTAAGGCGGGACAATTCAACCCTGGGAGCGCCGGCGTCCCCGCCGGCTTAAGGGCATCGGCGCCCAGTCAACAGCCGGCAAGATACCAGCGCTCCCAGGTGAACCCCTCTGCGGTCAGCATGCTAAAGTGTCCCGGCTTAAGTGGATACCCCAATGTCATTCACAAACACTCCCCCATCGACCCCGGCCGGCAGCGCCGCCGGTCGGTCCAGATCGTACTACCCAATTTGGCGCCCGCAAAATGGGCATTATCGATCCGGGCGCCGTGCAGGTCGGCTTCGCTCAGATCGGCTCCGGTAAAATCGCCCCCCAGCAGATTGGCGTCGTCCAGCCTGGCTTTGCGTAAATCGGCATTCTGCAACTGCGCCCCTTCCAGCACGGCCCGGCTCAGCACGGCCTCGCGCAAATCGGCCCGGTTCAATACCGCTCCAGTCAAATTCGCCTGATTCAAATTCGCTCCACTCAGGTTGGCCTGACTGAGATTGGCCGCGTCGAGCTGGGATTGATACAGTCTGGCGCCGCTCAGATTCGCCTGTTCCAGAATGGCTTTGCTGAGCACCGTCCGCTCCAGGCGGACTGCGCTCATCATCGCGCCGGTGAAGTTGGCGCCTTCCAGATTGGCGCCCACCAGCCGGGCGTCGCTCAGCCGGGCGCCGGTAAAATCGGTATTCTTAAGCTGCGCCATACCCAAATCCGCGCCGCTTAAGTTGGCGCCGCTCAGGTTGGCGCCGCTCAGGTTGGCATTGCTCAGCACCGCCTCCTGTAAATCGGCGCCGCGCAACCCGGCGCCTGGCTTATCGCAACGCATCCAGTTGACCCGCCGGGCCGGCGGATCTTCGCAAGCGGCCTGGGCAGCGCCATAGGCCAGCAAGGCGCTGCCCAGGATCATACTTAAGCAAAGGCCCTTCGCCAGCCCGCTCATGAACCGAAAACCTGCTTGGCCACTTCCCGGAAGTGGCCGACGAAGTGCACCTGCAGATCCTCCTTGATATACGCCGGCAACTCCTCGTAACTGCCGCGATTGGCTTCGGGCAGGATCAATTCCTTGATTTTATTGCGGCGGGCCGCGACGATCTTCTCGCGAATGCCGCCCACGGGCAGAACCTGACCGGTCAGGGTCAGCTCGCCGGTCATCGCCAGCGGCCGGGACGGTTCCTCATTCCGGGCCAGCGACAGCAAGGCGGTGGCCATGGTAATCCCGGCGCTGGGACCATCTTTGGGCGTCGCCCCCTCCGGCACGTGCAGATGCACGAAGGCTTCGTCGAAAAAGCCCGGACTGGCCTGGTAGTCCCGCAAATGGGAACTCACATAGCTGTAGGCGATATTGGCGGATTCCTGCATCACATCGCCCAGCCGGCCGGTGAGCTTGAAGCCCCGGTTCTTGGTGTGCACCAGGGTAGCCTCGATGTTCAGGGTCGCTCCGCCCAGCGCCGTCCAGGCCAGGCCCGTCACCACACCCACGCCGGTAAACGGTTTTTCCTTGTGAAAGGTCGGCTTGCCCAGGTAATCCTCCAGATTCTTGATACCGACGCGCATGGCGCCTTTCTGCCCTTTGACGATTTTGACCGCCGCCTTGCGGACAATCCGCCCCAGTTGCTTCTCCAGATTGCGCACCCCCGCCTCGCGGGCATAGCCGTCGATGATCTGGATCAGCGCTTTATCCGACAGTTCGATCTGCTTCAATTTCATGCCGGCGCGCCGCAACTGCTTCGGCCAGAGATGATGTTTGGCGATCTGCACCTTTTCGGCGGTGATATAACCGGCCAAAGAGATCGTTTCCATCCGATCCAGCAAGGGACCGGGAATGGTATCGAGCTGATTGGCGGTACAGATAAACAGCACCTTGGACAGATCGAAGCGCACGTCCAGATAATGATCCAGGAAATCGTTGTTCTGCTCCGGGTCCAGGACTTCCAGCAGCGCCGAGGCGGGATCGCCGTGATAGGACGCCCCGATCTTATCGATCTCATCCAGCATGATCACCGGATTGACCGCCTGGGTCTCGCGGATGGCCTGGATAAACTTGCCCGGCAGGGCGCCGATATAGGTCCGGCGGTGCCCCTTGATCTCGGCCTCGTCACGGATGCCGCCCACGCTGAAGCGGTAGAATTTCCGCCCCAGGGCCTCGGCCACCGACCGCCCGATGGAGGTCTTGCCCACGCCCGGTGGACCGACCAGCAGCAGGATCGAGCCGGCCACCTCGCCCTTCAGGGCGCCTACGGCCAGAAACTCGATGATCCGGTCCTTGACATCCTCCAGACTGTCATGATCCCGGTCCAGCACTTGGCGGGCATGATCCAGATCGAGATTGTCCGGCGTATGGATACCCCAGGGCAATTCGGTGAGCACCTCCAGATAATTGCGGGTAACCGCGTATTCCGGCGAACCGGATTCCAGAATCGCCAGCTTATCCATTTCATCGTTGATCCGTTTAAGGGCCGGTTCCGGCGCCTGCCGCTGCTCCAGCCGCTGTCGAAAACGCTCCAGATCGGCGGTGCGATCATCCTTGGCCAGTCCCAGTTCTTTCTGGATCACCTTGAGCTGCTCGCGCAGGAAAAACTTGCGCTGCTGCTCGCTCATCTTGTCTTCCACCTGGTTGCGGATTTTGGACTGGAGCCTGGCGACTTCCAACTCCTTCTTGATCAATACCAGCACCCGTTTCATCCGTTCCAGCACCGGCGCCGTATCCAGGATATCCTGCAACTCCTCCCGGCTGGCGGTGGTCAGATTGGCGGCGAAATCCGCCAACGGCGAAGGATCGTTGGTGTTAAAGCGCGGCAGAAAGAACTTCAACTGCTCGGAATACAGCGGATTCAGGGGAATCAGCTCTTTCAGCGTGTTGAGCACCGCCAGGGAATAGGCGCGCAACTCCTCGTTATTGATGAAAGCGTCATCCAGATACTCGACCTGCGCCAGATAGGGCCGCTGGGGAGACAGCCATCTGACGATGCGGAAGCGTTTCAACCCCTGGGCGATGAATTGCAGCCTGTCTTCCCCGCGCGCCAACTGATGCATCCGCACCACGGTGCCGGTCGTAAAGAAATCCTCCGGCCTGGCCTGATCGGAGTCATCGGCTTTGGCCAGGATCAGACCGACCACGCGTTGCTCGGTCGTCGCCGCCGCCTCGATCGTGGCCAGCCAGGGTTCTTCGTTCAGCAGCAGGGGCAGCGCCTGGGCCGGGAAAAAGGGCCGTTCCGCCAGGGGCAGTAAGTGCAAAGTGGTCGGCAACAGATCGGTAGACAAGGCGATCGAATTGCCGGCGCCGCCGGTTCGTGCTTCCTGAGTGGCCGAACTGCGCTGGTCGTCGCGGACGAGTTCAGCATCGATAGTTTCATTCTCAGCCATGATAGGGTGACCTGATACCTGTGATTATTAATAACTACCGCTTACATGTGGTCGATGATTGCCTTTATCAAGGCCAGTCATTCAAACAACAGCTGGTGGCCTGGCTGCGTCGTCCTGGGTTAACATATGAAAAAGTTTTATAAAACATAACTTTGATTGAATTTTCCGAGGAAAAAGAGAAAGCCAGGCAACTTATCGATAAGTTACCATGAAAATCCCCGTAGGTCCGGTTACCGTGAAAATCCCCGTAGGTCGGGTTAGGTGCGCCCTTCCGCCAAGCCTGAAGATAGCAGAAACCTGGCGGGCGCACCGTAACCCGACAGGGGGGCCGATTTTCATCGCCGGGGGTGCTTCTTTCTGAAAAGCATGACCAGTTAGACGCGCCCCATACCAAATCAGCCAATAGCAGGGATGTTACCAGCGCGTCGTAACCCGACATAGGGGTCTGTGAATAGAGCCAGCTTATTGGGACGGTGCCTGGACCATCGGTTGCGGCGCGGTTTCAATAAATACGTCCATTTGCTGACCCACGAAAATGGGTAGATCATCATGGTCAAAAGCGTAGAGCACCTGCAATACCCGGGTATCGACGCGTTCGCTACTCCCACCGGTTAGCGACCGCTTGGGCACTACATAAGGCTCGACGCGAACGAAGCGCACTGGCGTTTTTACTTCTGCATTACCGCGTAAACTGGCTATCGCAGAGGTTCCAGGGCTAAAGCGCCACGCATCGTTTTCATCGATATCGACTCGTACATGCAGCACCTGTGTATCGCCCATGAGAATAGGGGGCATCCCCATAGTGGCGGCGCTCAGATATTCCCCAGACCGTATATTGACCTGAAGAATTTCGCCCGCTACCGGCGCATGCACGGTATGGCGCTCGAGCTGCGTCAAAGCGGCGTTGAGCTGGGCCTTGGCGGCGGTGACCTGGGCTTCGGCGACGGCCAGGTCCGGTTTCCAGGCGCCGGCGGCGAGCAGGTCCAGAGCCGCCTGCGCCTCCGCCAACCGCGCGGCGGCCGCCGCCGCCGCATGGCGACGCCGATCCAATTCTTCAGGGGTCAGAGCAACCGCACTGCGCTCGGCCCGGGCGAGTTGTTGTTGGGCGTCACGCCAATGCCTTGGCTTCGGCCAGTCGGGCGGTGGCGGTAGGGATCTCTTCCTTGCGGGGCAAGGCTTTGAATTTCGCTACATTCACTTCGGCGACGCGCAGGTTACCCTCTTGTACAGCCACTTCCGCGCGTGCCTGACGCTCATCGAGCGCAAACAGCGGCTGTCCAGCCCGTACCTGGTCACCTACTTTTACCAGTATTGTTGCAACCACTCCCGCCGGATCGGTGCCAACGCCGATGTTCTGGGTACTGGCTTCGACCAGACCGGCGCCGGCGATGAAAACAGAGAACGGTGGTGTTGCCGGTTTGGCTACAGGCGGCACCGGCGGCAGTTCTTTTTGACCCGAGTTAATAGTGAACACCATGACAGCAATGCCTGCCAGGGCCAAAACCGGAATCACGGCGTGACGCAGCCTCATTACGATGTTTCCTGTTCAATGACTGGCTTGCTGGGAACCGGCCGTGACTTCCTCCAAACGACCATCGTTCATGTGCGCCATACGATCGGCAAAGTGGAAAATACGGGCATCGTGGGGATAAGACCGATGATGAAACCCAGAACCACCGCCATTCCAAAGTTAATCAATATGCCGGTGGCGTTCAAAATATAGTCCGCGGTCAGGTAAACGAACTCCTGGTTGGTCAGAGCCTTCAAACCGGTCTTGCGCTCGATGCCGCGTCGGACCTGGTCGAGGTCGGCGCCGGCTTTGACTTTGACAAGCACGAACGAGAGGAGATTGCGTTCCCGCGGCGCCCATTGCAAGGCACGACGGTAAGTGGTGTACATGACCGGTTCCCAGAAGAACGAGTCTCGCGCATGGTAGCTGCCGACCACGACAGCATCGTTGTCGTTGATGGACAGATGATCACCGACCCGCAGCTCACGGCCACCACCTAGGCTGTTGAATTTGTGGTCATTTTCAGGAATATTTTTCATGCTACTTTTATGTCTCATTTTTTAACCTAAAGGCATCTCTTCTTTTGGAGAGTGCAGAGGGACCGAACACTTGATCTGCCCATTCTTTTACATCCATCGTGCTGACACACTCCATCGCTTTTTTAACTAGCGGGCTGGTAATTTTGGTGACAAATAAAGGAATAGTCAAAATCATTTTGCCTACTTCTTTAAGAGGACTGTTAGCAGTATATTGCTTATATTTGCCAAAAATTGACTCGATAATATCGGAAGTGCCTAAGCGAATTTCACCGTCAGGAATTTTCCCACCTTCCTTGGTTAAATAACCAATAATTTGTTTTTTTATCTGCTCGGCAGGAGCCGTTAAGACCTTATCTTTAATACTGTTTTCAAAGTCCATACTGGAGGTTTGACTTAACCCTTCCTGTTTGACTTGTTGTTGTACTGTCTGCACGAGTTCAATCATTTCAGCATAGTAAGCTATCTCGTCCTTATAGTGAGCTAGCCATCCCAGTTTTTCCTGAAAATAGCGCCTTCCCTTATCAGCTGCTTCACAAATAACTTTTCCGTATTGGGCAAACGCTTCTTCACCTATACAAGCACATACAGCGCTGCTAAAACTGGCGCGGTCTGGATAGATAACCTCACTATCCCACAGGTTCATCAACGACTTACAACTCTCGTGATCCACCGTATCCCACACGAGCCGATACGTCTCAACATCGAACACATAAGTCGGATCAACTGCGGCAAAATCGCCCGCTGCTTGGTAGGCTAAGACTTGTTGCGCCCACGCTACAGGCGTCGCTACATTCAGCCACCGCGCCTTGGTTCGTTGCGCCGGTGGTTTCAAAAAATGCAGCGCTGTTTGCTGCAGTGCCTTTGCGGTTGTACTACATTTATTAGCAAATGAGAGATACTGCTCATTATCTTTCAAGTGATGCTTTAAAAACAACGCCATTTGATGGGTAATATCCGGGGTATAGATGGTATCTTTATGTTTTTGCTGAAAAAGTTCAATTCCTTTTTTGACGTCACTGCCCTGATCAGCAATAATTTGTAGCGGGATTCCTACTTTTTCTGAGAGGGCTTCTAGTGTATTATTGATCACTTCTCCCGTAACGGTTGTGAGCACTTCTATACTCAATATTTTAACCTTTTGATGTTGTAATACAAAGCTATTATTATCGCTGTCCTTGTTCTTGTCTCTACCTGCTATAGCCGCGGGTAGATGCGCCTGAGGAATACCGAGTATTACCAGACATTTGGCTGTTCCTAATTCAATAGTAATATCGATAATCATAATCCAATCCGACCGGAATTCATGCCCGATTTGGAGTAAATACAAACCGATACGCAACAACCACTGCCGAACACTACTAAAACAGGGGGTAGGCAAACAAAAAAATTGAGCTAACAGTTCAAAATTCCGTTCACAACCGCGTAGACTTGAACCTGCATAAATCACCTGTTGAATTGCTAATTGAATAATAAATACAGGGTACGTATGATGAGCTGGAGGTAGTAACAGGATGTTATTTTTCTCCAGCACAGCAATCTCCATACTAGACTTTATTAATTCACCCTCAATCACCTTATTTTCGGTTAACTCAACACTTTTTTCAGGAAAATTCAGGTTATCCTCATCCGTTTTATTTAGCTCACTTTTTCGAGAAGAATGCTCTTTTTTGGAAGTTTCATGCTGCGTTTTTCCTGCCTCTTTAGCTTTCTTTTTCCAATAATCACGACTGAGTGAAAGATCTCTTACTTTAATCTCTAGATATCTGAGTTGTTGCTGCTTCTGTAAAGCTCTTGCTTTCCAGGCATCACGGCTTTTTTCAAAGTAACGAACTAGACGATTAGTTGCAGTTTTAAAGATTTTCATCACTATATCTCCACACATAAAATTCATTACCATAAACAATTATAGCATACACTTTATGCATGAAGAAATATCAGCTAAAAACTATCAAATTCAACAGCCTAGCCACCACCCCGTTTCATGTAGAGCTTGTTGGCGGCTGTAGTCGTATCGATCAAAACGCCACGGTCACGCCGGAGGTCGGCCAGGGATCCCTGTTCCATCAGCGGTGGTCCCCCCAACAAGGTCGCATCGTCCAGCCCAATCAGGATCATGGTGATACGGGTACCGTCGGCCAGTTGTCCACGGGTAAAAGCCTGGTACAGCGGTACCGCCCATTCCACCCCGGCGATGCCGCGCGTTTGCTGGACGACGGTATCGCGTAATGGCTGTGAGTCCTGGGAAAAACGGACCTGCGGATCCATCACCCAAAGGTCGGCCTGGGAGGTATCGCGAATGAACGAACCGGTTTGCAGCGTCAACCCCAGAAAGATCGAGGCTTGCTGGCAGATCAGCAGCGACGCGAAGGCAATACCAACGATCAGACCCAGATATTTGAGCCAGTCGCCAAAGAGCATTTTGAGCGCAATGACGTACATAACGTTCTCACTGGTAGCGGCTGTCCGTTAACAGCCAGGGTGGTACGCTGGGTTTACCCTACGACTGTCCCGCCTTAAGTTGGTAGCCGGGTTTGATTTCTGTTTAAATAAAGCTAACCTGTACGGGAAAGTCAATATGGCGCCACCATCCAAGTATCAAGATCCTTATTTTGATTTCCTTATTCTTAATGATAATTTAAAGCTGTTGCATGCCAGCTTTGCCCTGCGCTACGAAGTTTATTGTGAAGACCAAAAGTTTCTCCCCGCAGAGGATTACCCGGAGAAAAAAGAAACGGACGAATTCGACCCTTGCTCCATCCATATCGGCTTGCTCAACAAAAAAGACCATAATATTATCGGTGCTGTTCGCATAGTCAAACCCTCGCCCCTGGGACTGCCAATGGATCGACACTGCGTGTATGATAAGGAGTTTTTCCGCAATCTGGGCTACGATCATCCCCACGAACTCCTTCACAGCCCTACCAGTGCAGAGATATCCCGTCTGGTCGTTAGTCCCGCTTATCGCCGCCGGATGAACGATGGCCTCTACGCCCTCAGTGAAGATACCCAACAGAAACCTCCAGCCGGTACGCAGGAACGGCGCCATACCAACCGACCGGTCATTACTCTGGGTATCTATAAAATGATTTATCACTGCTGCAAACGCAATAATATCACTCATCTGCTATCGGCTATGGAGCCACACTTGGTCAGAAGCCTGGCAAGGTGGCAAGTCGTATTCAATCCCATTGGACCGGAAATCGATTATTACGGCCCGGTAACCCCTTATATGCTGGGACTTGCCGATGTCGACAGGCGGATGGGCAGCAATATGCCGGATCTGATGGAGGAGTGGCTCGATGGGCTGGAGCCGGAATATACTTCATGGTTCAGTAAAGGTGGATAAATCCTTAACAAGGGGTCAAGCTATCAAACCTTCTTACGACAGCAGATTCTATTCCGATCCATGATTTTCCCGACAGGAGAAAAAACCTATGAATACTCAACAAGAATCAGTGCCAAGCAGTTCTGCAGGAGGCGCCGCCGGACATTCCGCAGTAGATCGTGATGAGCGGTACGGCCGGTTGATACTGCGTAATAAAGATTACGTAACAGAGAACCTGCAAAAGAAAATCCGTAACACGAAATTACTTATCGCCGGCTGCGGTATCGGGAGTTCATTCGCAGAAGTCGCCGTGCGGCTGGGTTTTGAGAACTTTATCCTGGCTGATGGCGATATTGTCAGTACTCACAATCTTAACCGTCAGTCTTATATCGCTGCAGACGTCGGTCAACCTAAAGTCGAAGCTCTGGCGAAGCACCTTAAGGACATTAACCCCGATACCAAAATTGAGGAGTTCCATGATTATCTTAACGAGCACAACGTTGCTCCCCTGGTTGCGAGAACTGACATCATTTTCGACACCATCGATTTTCTCGACCTGGCGGGTATCGTCAGTCTGCACGATGCCTGTAGACAGCAACAAAAGCCGATCATCACCGCATTAGCTATCGGCTGGGGCGCGGGCTGCATTTACTTTCCTCCCGATTGCAATTGTTCGTTCCGTAAATTATTTGCCTTACCGGAGACCGGCTCTGTCGCCAACGCCAACTATGTGGATACCTTTGCCGTGGTCATCGAGCGCCTGGCTTCCCGGTTGGATCCAACGGTTGTGCATGCTGTCGGGAAGGCCTTGACGATGATGGAGGATGGTAAACCCTGTCCTGCTTCCCAGGTCTCGCCGGGCGCATTCTCGGTAGGCGCTCTGGCGGGTACTTTGGTGGTTCGCATTTTGGCCGGCGATAAGGAGATAAAGCAGGCGCCTGAGTTACTGATCGCCGATATGTCGGCTGTATTATTATCTCCAGGTATCAATCTTCTCGAAAATGACTAACCGGCAATCGAAAATTTGCAATTCTAAAAGCTTTTCGACACTGGTCCACTGCGGACAAATAAAGGTAACCGTTCACCGGGGTCAACAAATTGTTGATTCTTCAAGTGATGATTTTTCAACCAACGATGACTGTGGTTGCTTAACCAATTGAAAAACTTAGACTTCATGATTAATCCCGGTGAACGGTTACCAATAAAGAACTCCCCAGCCTGTGCCGGGAATCTGACATTGAGCAGATTTACTCGAAGAATCCTAATATTGCTTAGGCCACGCCCCGACCGCGACGCCGCAAGGTAATCAAACCTAGCAGACCACTTCCTAACAGGACAAGCGAAGCCGGTTCAGGTATTGCTCTGGCTCTCACAGGGTCACTAACGTCGCCATTCCACCCAGACGCTGTACCGCTGGCAGGAACCAAAGTAAAGCTACCTCTAAGGTCAGCCTTCGTATTTAACGCCGTGGTGTAAACATCTGTAGCAAAATTCCCACAGGCACTACCGCCAACGCATTTGGCATAGAATGAGCCCAAACCGTTTATTGAAGGCGACAAGTTCTGATCGGTGACATTCTGGTATAAAGTGGTATTTGTCTCATTAAACGTGGGATTAGATCCGCCGGGTATATCAGATGCAACCATACCGGGGATCATTTTCCACTGCATCAGCAGGGTGCCATCAGTTATACCTGGAAGAGTGTTAAATCCACTCCGCGTGCTTGTTGGCATGGAACCAAAATTAAATCCTGTAGGGTTGAGATAAAGATCAACGTGAATCTCACTGTCGCAGGGAGCACCTGTACAGCCTACATTGAAGATATTGAAAGGATTGGGGAATCCCCCCGTTGTAATATTACCATCGGCGATACCGTACAGCATGTACCCAATGGTCTCATTGCCAAAAGCAGCATCTTTTTGCTGCCAGAGGACCTCAGTCTGGTTTAAGGCATTCAATATCTGGGTTACATTACCAGCACCCCACGTAGTTTCATCGGTACCTACCTGGGTATCATTCTCAGTGGTATAACCACCAAGTTTAAATATAACCGGACCATTGAAGGCTTTCATGCCAAACGCACCCGCCTGCGTGGCCGCAAGGCCCAAGGCCAGGCCCAGTGAAACCGCTAAGAGAGGTTTTACTCGCATAATCATTTCCTCATGAAAGTAAGCACAGTCATGATGTGACAATTGTTCTTTGGTTCAGTGGGTTATCCAAGGATGCCGATAAAGCCATTAATATTTATATTGTAAAATTTTTAATAATTCTAACCCAAGCACCAAGCCGACTCGATGATGATTCTGAGCAATCTCCATCGCTCCGTGCATAATATAAGGCGCTTCACTGTTTACTGCAACGTTTTTAACGGCGGTACAACGGATTACAGCATTCACCCATAATGCAACAGGCGGATTGACCCAACTGTCCAGCAGGAAACCGGCGGGCACAATAATGCCTATCAACCAGAGCTGACATCGCAGGGCATGGCTTCAGGCCAACAGCACGGCGACGATGCCGGTAATGAAAATCCCGTCGAAGGTGCCAGCCCCGCCGATGGACGCCACCGGCGCCCCCATTCGCTTGACATCTTTCAGGCGCAGCAAATCGGCCCCCAGTAACACCCCCCAGGTGCCGCTGATATAGGCCAGCGGCGCCCGCTCGGCCGTATTGATGAGCAGCGCCGCCAGCGCGGCGGTGAGGGGCGCAATCAGAATCGGCATCCCCACGCCGAGACCCTGGATCGGGCGGCTGGCGGCATAGCTGACGGCGCTCACCAGAGCGGTGGCCAGAATGACATCTCCCAGAGGCAAAGGATGGATCCGCAGCAGATAGATGGAAAAACCGACCGGAATCAGGCAGCCACCGACATTCAGGGCGATCACCGTAACGCCGGTGAAGGGCAGCGACGGCAGGTGCAATAACCGCCGCAGCGGTGGCGGCACGGATTCGACGGGCGGCGGTTGCGCGCGGAGAGTAAACAGCGGCAGATTGATCGCACTGCCCAATAGGGACGTGAGCAATAAGGTGAAGGCCGATTCCTGCGACAGTCCCAGGCGCTCGAAAGCGATGCTGAACAATTGCAATTGCAGCATCACCAGCAGGCCGACCAGGATGCCGGTGAATAGCGCGAATTGGAGGGGAGAGAAGGGAGAGCGCATGACGATGGTCCCGGTTGCTGGTGATCGGCCGCTGTCGCTGCAAGACCGCTTATTTACACTACTTGGCCATGCTTCTCAGCAAGAAGCACACCCAGAGATGGAAATCAACTCCCTGTCGGGTTACGACGCGCCCGCCACGGCGCTGCTGTTTGCGGGTTCGGTAGAAGGCGCGTCTAACCCGACCTACGGGGATTTTTACGATAAGACCCTTTTACCCACCGTCGGTTGGCAGGCGCCCTTGAAATTTTTTCCGGCGCCCATATTCGCTTAATGACGATTCCGCCTGCCGGCCTGGCGGCAGGCCGGCATCCCCTGTTTTCAACCCGAGTGACTTAAACCAACACGAGGTACTGCAATGCCGATCTATGAATATCGCTGCGAGTCCTGCCAGCATGAGTTGGAAACCATCCAGAAAATCAGCGATCCACCTCTGCGCGATTGCCCTTCCTGCGGCGAGCCGGCGCTGAAAAAGAAGATCTCGGCGGCAGGTTTCCGTCTCAAGGGCAGCGGCTGGTACGAGACCGATTTCAAAACCAGCGGCCAGAAGAAAAACCTCGCCAAGGACGATGCGCCCGCCGCCGAGAGCAAAACAGCCGATACCAAGACAGCCGAAGGCAAAGCCAAAACGACCGAGACCTCGGTCTCCACCAGCGCCAAGCCTATTGCGGCGGCCTGATTCTTTTCCCACTCGATTGGTTTTAATTGCACCCCAACCAGACGGATTCAATACGATGCGCAGCCACTATTGCGGCCAGATCAACGAAACCCTGCTCGAGCAAACTGTGCAACTCTGCGGCTGGGCGCACCGCCGCCGCGACCATGGGGGGGTTATCTTCATCGATCTACGGGATCGGGAAGGGCTGGTGCAGATCGTCATCGACCCCGATACCGCCGCGGCCTTCGCCACCGCCGAACGGGTCCGCAATGAGTCTGTGCTAGGTGTACGCGGACGGGTCCGTCCCCGCCCGCCGGGCACGGAGAATCCCAATCTGGCCAGCGGCGCCGTCGAAGTGCTGGCCCAGGAACTGGAGATTCTCAATCGCGCCGAACCCCTGCCGTTTCAACTGGACGATGAGGATGTCTCCGAGGAAATACGGCTGCGCTACCGCTATCTGGATCTGCGCCGACCGGAGATGCAACAGCGGCTGCGGCTGCGCACCCGTATCGTCCAGGTATTACGCCGGTTTCTGGATGAACACGGTTTTCTGGACATCGAAACGCCGATGCTCACCAAGGCGACCCCGGAGGGAGCGCGCGATTACCTGGTGCCCAGCCGTACCCATCCGGGCAGCTTTTTCGCCCTGCCCCAATCGCCGCAGTTGTTCAAGCAACTGCTGATGATCGGCGGCATGGATCGCTATTACCAGGTGGTGCGCTGTTTTCGGGACGAGGATCTGCGCGCCGACCGGCAGCCGGAGTTCACCCAGTTGGATATCGAAACTTCGTTCATGGACGAGCAACAGATCACCGGCCTGATGGAAGCGATGATCAGGGCGCTGTTCCAGGAAGTGCTGGAAGTGGATCTGCCCAACCCTTTCCCCCGGTTGGATTATGCCGACGCCATGCTCCGCTACGGCTCCGACAAGCCGGATTTGCGCATTCCCCTGGAATTGATCGAGGTGGCGGACCTGGTGCGGGAGGTGGATTTTCAGGTCTTCGCCGGGCCGGCCCGCGATCCCCAGGGGCGGGTGGCGGCGCTGCGGGCGCCTGGCGGCGGCCGGCTGAGCCGCAAAGAAATCGATAATTATGCCGAGCTCGTCGGCCGTTACGGCGCCAAGGGGCTGGCCTATATCAAGGTCAACGATATCGCCAGGGGTCGCGACGGTCTGCAATCGCCGGTCATTAAGTTCCTGCACGACGCCGTGCTGTATCCGTTATTGGAACGCTGCGGCGCCCGGAACAACGACCTGATTTTCTTCGGCGCCGATTCCGCCAAGATCGTGAACGACTCGCTGGGCATGCTGCGGCTGCGCCTTGGCCAGGACCTGAATCTGATCCAGGGCGATTGGGCGGCTTTATGGGTGGTGAATTTTCCCATGTTCGAATGGGACGAAGCAGCAAGCCGCTGGAATGCGCTGCATCATCCCTTTACCTCGCCGCGAGTGGACAGCCTGGAGCAGCTTAGACAGTCGCCGGCAAGCTGTCTGTCGCGCGCTTACGATATGGTGCTGAACGGTACCGAAGTTGGCGGCGGCTCCATCCGTATTCACCGCGCCGAACTGCAAAGCGCGGTATTCGAGCTGCTGGGGATCGGACCCGATGAGGCGCAGGCCAAGTTCGGCTTTCTACTGGAAGCCCTCAAGTACGGCTGTCCACCTCACGGTGGCCTCGCCTTCGGTCTGGACCGGCTGGTGATGCTGATGGCCGGCGCCAGATCGATTCGCGAGGTCATGGCTTTTCCCAAGACCCAGACCGCCGCCTGCCTGCTCACCCAGGCGCCGGCGCCGGTCACCGAAATCCAGTTGCGGGATTTGAATATCCGGCTGCGGCGCACGCCGTAAATGGGTCCGCCCTGCAAACGTCCCGAATCGGTATTGGTGGTCGTATACACCCTGGCTGGCGAGGTGTTGCTGCTGCGCCGGCGCCAGCCGGCGGATTTCTGGCAGTCGGTGACCGGCAGCCTGGAATGGGAAGAGACCGATCCATTACAGGCGGCTTATCGGGAACTGCGGGAAGAAACCGGCCTGGGCGTCGGCTTACAGGTGGTGGATTGCGGCATAGTCAACCGTTTTCCTATCCTGCCTCCCTGGCAGCCCCGTTACGGGGAAGCGCGGGAGAACACGGAATATGTATTCCGGGCAGCGCTGCCGACCCGTCTGCCGGTTCGCCTGAACCCGGAAGAACATGATCACTATCTCTGGTTACTCCGCGAGGAAGCAGCGGCTAAAGTGACTTCTTATACCAACCGGGACGCGATCTTGCGGTGGGTACCGCCGGGCGGTCCCGGTTAGGTCGGCTTCCAGTCTGTTCGCCGGATCATCGCCTAAGAGCCTTGACCACGGAAAAAATCCAGCCTCCGCCGAAAACCCAGGCGGTAACGGCGCTTTACATCCCTGCCAAAGGAGGCTAAACGGATGGATCGGACGATCCATCTTAAGACAAAGGCTTACATCGGACGGTGCTGCTTCGCTTCAGGTGAGATGGTTTACAGGCGGATTACATGCGGATCACGTTGTTGGTAATCACGCAGGGCATGGCGCAGACCTTCTTCAAACTGGCGGACGGACAATTCCTTTTCGATCTTACTGATCAGAGCACGGAGTTCGTCCAGGTTCATGGTGCTTAGATTAATTTCCTTGCGATGTGTGGATGCAATCATCGACAACGACCTCTTATGGTTGTTTTGGACACAAGCTTGCAATCGCAGCAGGGCTGCGTTTGCTCAAGTGGGGCAAAGTAAGGAATTTTCAAGTGCTACTGCAATGCTACTGATTGCCAAACCATTACAGCAATGGAATGGACTTTGGCCCGAACAGGCTTGGCATAAAAAATTTACTCTATCGACTTGATATAGGAACAGAAGTTCCTGGTTAAGCACGCGTTTCCCGCCGGGATTGGCCTGTTGTCAAGATCGGTGGGCTGAATCCCCCCGGAATTCAGCGACCTGCCTCTGGGCTGCCGGCTGTTACGCCATGCCGCTATGCCGCACCGGCCGGCGATGCCCTCTGCGGGAGACGGGGGAAAGCTGCCGATGGAACAAAATTAATTAACTAATTATTAAATACTTTTAGAGGGCAGGAGTCAACTGGTAAGAACCTTTAGGGGAGCAATTAACTGTCAAGATCATATTCCCTCAGAACGTGGTGGAGCCGTTCCCGGATAGGAGTCGCATTATCCATCTGCATGACCTCAGCCAGTAGCTCTTGAGCGTGGCGGTGGGGGATGGTGCGCACCATCCACTTGATCTTAAGCAGGTTACCCAGACTGATGCTCAACTGATCTACGCCCATCGCCAGGAGTAACAGGGCCGCCGCCGGATCGCCCGCCATCTCGCCACAGACGCTGACCGGGCGCCCAGCCAGGTGAGCACGCTTCACCACCAGTTGGATGGCCTGCAACACCGCCGGGTGGAGACTATCATAGAGTGTGGCGACCCGTGCGTTAGTGCGATCTACGGCTAGCAAATATTGTGTGAGATCATTGCTGCCAATGGAGATAAAATCCACCATGGGGGCGAGGGTATCGATTTGGTAGACGGTGGCCGGTACTTCCACCATCAACCCCACGCGGGGCCATGCCGCCGGTAAGCCCTTTTCCAGGAGTTCCTCCTGGGCTTGGCGCAGCAGCGCCAACGCGCGGCTCAGTTCACTGACGCTGGTAATCATAGGAAACAGGATGGCCAGATTCGGACACGTCATCCCGGCCCGCAGCATGGCGCGCAGCTGGGTTTTGAAACTGTCTGGCTGATCCAGGCTGACCCGGATACCGCGCCAGCCCAGTGCAGGGTTGGGTTCGTTAATCTGCCAATAGGGGAGTGGCTTGTCGCCCCCTATATCCAGGGTGCGCAGCACCACCGGACGGGGTGCCATGGCTTGCAAGATGTGAGTATAAATGCTGGTTTGTTCTTCCTCACTCGGCAACCGGTCGAACAAATAAAAGGTTAACTCCGTGCGGTGCAACCCTACCCCTTCGGCACCACTATCCCGGGCTAGGGCGATATCGGCGAACAGGCTGGAATTGACATGCAATTCAAGATGATGGCCGTCTGGGGTCAGTGCCGGCAGGTGGCGGAGTGCTTGCAAATCCCTGGCCAACTCCGCCTTATCATCAACTAATTTAAGGTATTTCTGGCGCAGGGCCGGACCGGGCTGGATGCAGACGTGAGCCGAGTAGCCATCCACCACGACTTCCCGTCGGTTCAAGCTGCCGAGCGGCAGGTGACTTACCCCAAATACCGCCGGGATACCCAAACCCCGGGCCAGCACAGCCACATGGGAAGCCTCCGTGCCATGGACCGATGCCAGCCCGGCCAGTCTCACCGGATGAGGCCGGCGGCGCCACTGGGAAACTTATGCCGGACAATATCGATTTCCAGGTCGGCGATCTGCATCGTCTCCGGTTGCCGGACCGGCTGGCGGCGAAGCAGCGCGTGCACCCCTTTTTTTCGTCCTCGATAATCAACAAGCGCATCTTGGTTCTCTTCCCATGAATGGGATCAACTTAATTCTACCGCATTGGCTGGAGCAATGCATGATTTCATTCGGGGACGTCTGTCTCGATAGCGAAACCGGCGGTCGGCACTGCCACGATCATGCCTCCGGACATGACAACTTTGTAATCTTCCCGTCAGGGTTTTGACCCGATCGGTTCAATATCATTGCTGCCAT
>CAIMUS010000061.1 GCA_903844665.1 uncultured Pseudomonadota bacterium | reverse complement strand
GAGCTCAATAATAAGTGGCGGGAGCTCTGGTTTGCTAATGAGGCTGCCAACGATTCAGACATTAATGGCATTCATACTATCTTGGCCTTGGCTAGTTGATCTAAAGGCTATCACTGGAAAATTTACAGCAAGAATTATTTTGACGAGTACCGTTATCAGTCTGCTGCCGCTTGGTGGTGGTGGGCGTGTGGCTGCCGCTCCCGCGGATGAGAGTACGGCTGCACCAACCCCGACGGAAGGGAAAACCGGCGGGAACGCCCAGGCCTTGTTAGACGAAGGCAATCGCTATGCGGCCAAGGGGGACTATGATCGCGCCATCGCCAGCTACACCCAGGCATTGGCTCTCAATCCCAAGCTGGCGGGCGCGTATAACAACCGTGGCGTAGTCTATCAAAGCAAGGGCGATTACGACCGCGCCATCGCCGATTTCAACCAGGCGCTGGCCATCGAACCCCGCTATCCGGGCGCTTACAACAACCGTGGCGTCACTTACAAGAACAAGCGCGACTATGACCGCGCCATCGCCGACTTCAATCAGGCCATTATGCTCAATTCCCAGGACATGACGTCCTACTACAACCGGGCCGTGGCTTACGCCGGCAAAGGTGATTATAGACGGGCGATTGCCGACTACGACCAGGTGCTGAGCGCCAATCCGAAAGATGTGCTGGCGTATTTCAATAAGGCGGCCGCCTGTGAGAAGGTTGGACGCAACAAGGAGGCCGTAGCCGCCTACAAGGGATTTTTGCAATATGCTCCGCCGCAACTTGCCTCTGCCATCGACTATGCTAAACAGAGAGTCAAGGCGCTCGGAAAATAGGCGATAACTGTGAGGAGGATGTCATGAGTTCCTGCCGTGTTGGCTATGTGGGTTGTGGGCTGTTACTGTCGATAATGTTAAGTTCGGGTGGAGCTTATGCCCAGGTTGTTCTGGACGGCACCCTGGGACCGCAGGGGTCACTCCGGGGACCGAACTACCAGATTCCCGCCCAGTATGGACAACAGCGCGGGGGCAATCTTTTTCATAGCTTCGGTTTATTCAATGTCAATACCGGCGAAAGCGCCACCTTCAGCGGGCCTAACTCGGTAAAAAATATCATCGGTCGGGTCACCTGGGATCAGTCATGGATTGATGGCACCTTGAAATCCACTATTCCCGACGCCAATTTGTTTTTGATCAATCCTTACGGTGTGATCTTCGGTCCTAACGCCAGTCTGGATGTAAAAGGCTCGTTTCATGTCAGCACGGCGGATTATCTGCGGTTGGGTGAAAGTGATCGCTTCTATGCAGATCCGAACAAACCCCCCGTATTGAGCACGGCGCCGGTGACGGCGTTTGGGTTTCTTAGCTCTAACCCGGCGCCGATCTCGGTACGGGAGAGTAACTTGGCGGTTCCGGCAGGTAAAACCCTGTCTGTGATCGGTGGTAACGTACTGCTGGAGGGAGATGGCTTTGGCAATGGCTCTCTATCTGCGCCTGGGGGACGGATTAATATTGCAGCGGTGGCTTCTCCCGGTGAAGTGAAACCCACGACGGCTGGACTAGAAATGTCAGGTTTTTCACAGTTGGGGGCGATTGATGTTACTGCTGCCAGTGTGAGCACCACTGGTGAAGGCGGTGGCTCAATTTTCATCCGGGGAGGGCAGTTTACCGTTGAGTGGGGAGGAACAGTAGATGCTAGCGCCTGGGGCTTCGATGATAGCGGCACGGTCGATGTGCGTGCCCAGGAAGTGACTATCAAGAATGATAGCGCGATAACCAGTTACTCCGGCTGGGGTAAGGGGGCGGATGTAACCTTGGCTGTCGATAGGCTGACCCTGGAAGGTGGCGGTTATATCGAAGTTTCAAGCTATGGACCGGGGCCGGGCGGTAATCTGAACATCACGGCGAATAACGTTGAGATAAAAGGCCGTGGCCAGTATGCCAGCGGCCTTTATGGGTATGCCTATAGCAGCGGCAATGCGGGTAAGTTATCGGTCTCAACGCCGGACTTGACGGTAACTGATAATGGCGTGATCCGAAGCTTGAGCGGAACAGGCCGAGGAGCCGATGTCACCCTGCTGGTAGATCGGTTGACCCTGAGCAATGGGGGCTATATTGAAACTTCCAGCTACGGTTCAGGACCAAGTGGCAATCTGACCATCGATGCTAAGAAATCTGTCGATATAAAAGGTAAGGGCACCTATGCCAGCGGGCTTTATGGGTATGCCTACAGCAGCGGCAATGCGGGCGAGTTACGGATCTCCGCGCCGGAGTTGACTATATCTGACAATGGCTTGATCCAAAGCTGGAGTGGAACGGGCCGGGGGGCGGATGTTACCTTGCTGGTAGACCGACTGACGCTGAGCAATGGGGGTTCTATCGAGGTCTCCAGTTTCGGTTCAGGACCAGGTGGCAATCTGAATATCACGGCTAAAGAAGCGGTTGAGATCAAGGGCAGCGGCCAGCTTGCCAGTGGGCTTCGTGGATACGCCTACAGCACGGGCGATGCAGGTAAGTTATCGGTCTCAGCACCGGACTTGACGGTAACTGATAATGGCGTGATCCGAAGCTTGAGCGGAACAGGCCGGGGGGCGGATGTTACCTTGCTGGTAGACCGACTGATCCTGAACAATGGAGGTTCTATCGAAGTTTCCAGCCACGGTTCAGGACAAGGCGGCAGTCTGAACATCACAGCTAAGGAATCTGTCGACATAAAAGGCGGCGCCTATGCCAGCGGTCTTTACGGCTGGTCGTATAGCACCGGTGATGCAGGAGAGTTGAAGATCACCAGCCCAGCCCTGACGCTGGCGGATGGCGGCGTGATTGATAGTAGAAGCGCCTGGGGACGAGGCGCAGCCGTAACCCTGGATGTCGATGAACTCACGTTGACCCGCAATGGAAAAATTAATAGTTTAAGCTCCGTAGGGAATGGTGGCGATATCAATTTACAGGTCGATAGACTGACGCTGACCAGCGGAGGAATGATCGAAGTATCGAATTACGGAACAGGTTCTGGCAGCAATCTGAACATTATTGCCGGCAAGACAGTTGCAATTAATAATTCTTCGGCAATATTGACCACAGCCTATTCTTCAGCCACGGGTCCAGCAGGACGTATTCAGATAAGTGCACCGCTAGTAACCCTTGAAGGAGGGGTAATAAATAATTCAACGCTTGGGGCCAGCGAAGGGGGTGCTGTTGAGCTGCAAACTGGCCAATTGCAAGTAACCCAAGGAGGCCAAATCGGCACGCAGACGCGGGGCGGCGGCAAGAGTGGCGATGTCCGCATTGATGCCAGTCAAGAGGTCGCTATTTCAGGCCAGGACGGCGTGACTGGAATATCTTCTGGGATAACCGCCGATTCCTATGCGACAGCCACGGCAGCGGCGGGTAACATCAACGTAACTACTCCAGCACTGGTAATCCAGGGGGGCCTTATAAACAGTGTAACCAGTAGCCCCGGTAATGCCGGAACAATTACATTGCAAGTGGATCGCCTGGTATTGAGTGAAGGCGGCATCGTCAATGCTGTGACCGTGGGACAGGGACGTAGTGGTGATATTGAGGTCACGGCGCGCGAGGCGGTCGCGATTTCAGGCCAAGGTTCCGGGCTGACTACGGGTCCAACGGAAGGATCAGGCGCTGGCTCTGCGGGCAATATCAAAGTAACAGCACCGGTAGTAGAAATCCAGAATGGCGGATTTATCGATAACAGTACGTTTGATGCTGGGGATGCAGGCACGATTGCACTCCAAGTTGATCGGCTGGAGTTAAGGGATGGCGGAAGTATTTCGACCGATACCCTTGGCAGTGGCCACGGTGGGAATATTTCGGTCAATGCGCGAGATTCAATAACGATTTCAGACAGACATTCTGGAATAAGAGCGGATTCTGGTTTCACCGGTAAGGCTGGCAATATCACGGTGACGACGCCGGTGGTGGAACTCAGGGACAATGGAGCTATATCAAGTAGTACTTTAGGGGCTGGTGATGCCGGTACAGTCAGTTTGCAAGTGGATCGATTGCTGTTGAGTAACGGAAGCTATATATCGACCGATACTTATGATGGTGGCGGCCACGGTGGAGACATCAACGTCAAGGCAAAAACAGTTTCTGTCTCTGATGCTGGCTCCAGTTTGTCTGCTGCTACCAGCGGCACAGGGAATGCAGGCACGATAAAGGTCGAGGTTGGCCGGTTGGAACTCTCCGAAGGAGGGTATATTTCTACTGACACCTACGGCAGTGGCCACGGTGGAGATATTAAGGTCACGGCTAGTGAATCGGTGACGGCGTCCAGTCAGGGGGGGCCTGGCACCGCGTCGGGATTGTTTGCCAGTGCGGGCGTCCCAGCCACCGCGGGCGTCCCAGCCACGGGCAAGGGCGGCAGCATCACTGTAACCGCGCCGGTGGTTGACCTCGAACACGGCGGTTTTATCGAAAGCGCCACTTACGGTGCCGGCAATGCCGGTGTTATCGGGTTGAATGTCGACCGGCTGATCGTGAACCAAGGCGGCGTTTCCACCAGCACCGAAGGCGCGGGCCATGGAGGAGATATTACGGTTACCGCCAGGGACAGTGTCTCTCTCGCCGGGCACAGTGATGACCCGGAGGTGCCCTTCGGCCTACAGGCCAGTTCCAGAAAACCCACCAGCGGCGACGCCGGCAACATCGTGGTCACAACCCCGACTGTTACCGTAAGCCAGGGCAGCGAGATCAGCAGCGCCACCCGGGGAACGGGGAAAGCTGGAACGGTCACACTCCAGATCGATCGTCTGACGTTAAGCGAGGGTGGACAGATTTCCACGGCCACTGCCGGCAACGGTCGGGGCGGTGACATTCAGGTCACGGCCAGAGACGCGGTCAGTATCGCCGGCCAGAGCGGAGAGCGTTTCGCCGGTGTCGTCGCCAGCGCCTCTGCCGCGGGCGATGCGGGCGTTATCGCAATCAGCGCGCCGCAACTGACCCTCGGCGCCGGCGGCAGGGTGGAGAGCGCCACGACAGGCGGCGGCAATGCCGGCGCCGTTAGCTTGCAGGTGGACCGGCTGTTGCTCCAGCAGGGTGGGGAAATTTCCACCAGCACCGGCGGGCAGGCCGCTACCACCCAGGGCAACCGCACCCTCCTGGCCGCTGCGCGGACTGTGCCGGGACGGGGCGGCGCCATCGCTATCGATGCGCGGGAGGCGGTCCTTGACGGCGGTCGTATCGCCAGCGACACCTCTGGCGCTGGCGATGCCGGCAGCATCGGTTTGCGGGCCGATCGTTTAACATTGGCGAACGGCGGCTCGATTTCCACCAATACGACTGCCGGTCGGGGAAGCGGCGGCAACATCGATATCAACACCGCTGATTCGATCACGATGACCGGCAAAAACGAGTCACAACCGTCCGGCATCTACGCCCGCTCCCGCGCCCCGGCCACCGGCAACGCCGGCAATATCACCCTGACCGCCGACCGCCTGACTCTGGACAAGGGCACCACCATCACCGCCGAATCCGAACAGACCAGCGGCGGCAATATCCTCATCAATGCCCGCGACACCCGGATGTATAAAAACAGTACCATCACCTCCTCGGTACAGGGCAGCGAACAAAGCGACGGCGGCAACGTTACTCTCACCGGCGACAAGTTGATCGTCTACGAAGGGGGCAAGATCACCGCCCGCGCCAATCAGGGCCGGGGCGGGCGGATCACCATCAACGAGAACGTGTTTCTCTACGAAGCGCCGCGCGCCATCCCGGATGTCCTGGACGCCTCCTCGCAGGTGGCAGGCAATCAAGGCGTGGTGACGATCAACGCGCGGGATTTGAACATCAACCGCACCCTGGTGGCCCTGCCGGCGACCTACCTGGATGCCTCCAAGCTGCTGAGCAACCGCTGCACGGCGCCACAGGCGGGTGGCCGCAGCAGTTTCGTGGTGCGCGGTCGGGGGGCAGTGCCGCCCGGACCCGG
Organism: uncultured Pseudomonadota bacterium; assembly: GCA_903844665.1. Taxonomy (GTDB): domain Bacteria; phylum Pseudomonadota; class Gammaproteobacteria; order Competibacterales; family Competibacteraceae; genus CAIMUS01. The sequence goes on along the minus strand of CAIMUS010000061.1, from coordinate 6,761 downwards.
CGAGCCGGCACCCGCCGCAATGCAGGATTGTCTGCCGGCAACTCCGGTGGCGACTGTACCGGCGCCGCCGCCGGTGCGGGCGGCAGCCAGCGATGAACGGTTTAATTCTCAATGAATAGTGGTCCACACGGTGGAGGCACGTTTCACCATTTCACCCTTTGATATGGAGATACATTTATGACTATCACAGAAAAAATTCAACAACAGGTCCAGAAGCTTCCGACGGCGCTACAGGCAGAAGCTCTCGATTTTGTTGAATATCTCCTGGCGAAGACAGAGCAGGAAACAGGACGCCAGGAAGACGACGAATGGAGCGACCTGTCTTTGACCTTCGCCATGCGCGGCATGGAACATGAAGACACGCCGGCTTACACAACGGCTGACTTGAAAGTGATTTTCTCATGAAGCAAGCAGGGCAGATCGTGCTGTTTCAGTTTCCGCAGACCGATTTGGCGGCAGGAAAACTGCGGCTCGCGCTTTTGCTCGGCAGGCTGCCAGGGAGTTTCGACGACTGGTTGATTTGCATGATTTCTTCGCAAACCCGTCATTTCATCCCGCAGTTCGATGAACTCATCCAGGAAAGTGACGGCGACTTTATACAAAGCGGTCTGAAGGTTGCCAGCGTGATTCGGGTTGGACGTCTAGCCGTAGCCTCGGCAAATATACTTCTCGGTGCAGTAGGTCAGATATCGCCGACAAGACTCAAACTGATCAAGAACCGCCTGGCAAAATGGATTGCACAACAGTAATTTTGTGGCCTGAACAATGAACGGCTTATCTACTTATAGTTATAGCGTGCAACAATGGTCAGCCAGATGGTTAGGTATACTGCTGATTATTATCCCTTTACTGGCGACCGCCGTTGCTGCTGAATCGAATCTGGCCGAACAGCGCCTGCAACAGGGTGCCGCCGCCTTCCAACGCGGTGATTTCACTCAGGCCGCCGTCGTCTGGCAGCAGGCCAGCGACTATTATGCTCAGGCCAATCAGCCGACAAGTCAGGTGGATGCCCTCCTCCAACTGGCCGATGCCTATGCCGCCCTGGGACAGTCGCGCCAAGTCCTGCAGGTGCTGCTGACCGCCGAACCGCTGGCTGAACAGAGCGGCGATCAAGCCCGCATCGCCGCCACGGCGGTCGGCCTGGGTCAGGCTTACCGGCTGACCGGCGATCCCGCCAAGGCCAGGCAGGAACTGGAGACCGGTATACGGCTGGCGCAGCAGACCGGCAACGACAGCATCGCCGCGGCCGGTTTAAACAACCTTGCCACGCTGTTGAGTGAACAGAAACAGAACCAGGCGGCGCTGGAGTACTATCGACAAAGCCTGGCGCTCGCCCGTCGCAGCGGCTCCGGCTCGCTGGCGGCCAAGGCGGCGACCAATGCCGCCCAGGCCGCCGTGCAGCTGCCGGACTACACCCTTGCCGCTACTTTGCTCGACACCGCCTGGCAGCAAACGCAGACTTTGGAAAACTCCCACGATAAAGCCTATCAGTGGCTCGCGTTGGGCGGAGTTTATTTGCAGATGCCCACCGACCAGACCCGCTGGCGCCCCCTGGCCTATCGGGCCTTCCAGCAGGCGAGCACTATCGCGGCCAATCTGAACGACCAGCGCACCCTGGCCTATGCTTGGGGTGAGCTGGGACACCTTTACCAGACAGAACGGCGCTATCCGGAGGCATTGGATGCCACCCGCCGCGCCGTATTCGCCGCGCAAGCAGCGCAGGCGCCTGAAATTCTCTATCGCTGGCAGTGGCAACTGGGCCGGCTGCTGAAAGCTCAGGGAGAGATGGACGGCGCCCTGTCGGCCTATCGGCAGGCGGTGAGCAACCTGCAATCGATCCGCCCCGATCTGACGCTGAGTTACGCCAGCCGCTCCGAATCGTTTCGGGAGGCCGTCGGCGATGCATTCTTCGAACTGGCGGACCTGCTGTTGCAACGCGCCAGCCACCTGCCCGCCACCACCCAGCAACAATCCTATCTGCGCGAGGCGCGCGATACTGTCGAAGCCTTGAAGACCACCGAACTGAAAGATTATTTTCAGGATGACTGCGTGGTCGCTCTGCAATCCCGCATCACGCCGCTGGATCGGCTGGCGCCCCAGACCGCCGCGCTCTATCCCGTTTTGCTGCCGGATCGCACCGAATTGCTGCTCAGTCTGCCCGAAGGCATGCAGCGATTCACCGTGCCCGTCGACCGTGACACCCTCACCCGGACCGTGCGGGACTTCCGGCGCTATCTCGAAAAGCGCACCACCCGTGAGTATCTGCCTTATGCCCGGCAGCTCTACGGCTGGCTGATTGCGCCGATCGACCAAACCCTCCGGGAAAAACGGATCAATACGCTGATCATCGTGCCCGATGGGCCGCTGCGCACCATCCCGATGGCGGCGCTGCACGATGGACAGCAGTTCCTGATCGATCGGTACGCGCTGGCGACCACGCCGGGATTGACCCTGACCGATCTGCGCCCGCTGCACCGTCAGGACACCCGCTTGCTGTTAAACGGTCTGACCCAGGCCACTCAAGGATTTCCCGCGCTGGAGCATGTCGCCGCAGAGTTGCAGACGATCCATGCCGCCTATGGCGGCACGGTGCTGGCCGATGACAATTTCCTCCTCTCCAATCTGCAACGGGAACTGACCAACACCCCCTACAGCATTGTTCATATCGCCTCGCACGGGCAGTTCGCCAGCCAGGTGGATAACACCTTTCTATTGACGTTCGACGGCAAATTGACGATGGACCGCCTGGAACGCTTTATGGGACTGAGCCAATATCGGGATCAGCCGGTGGAATTGTTGACGTTGAGCGCCTGCCAGACGGCGGCCGGCGATGATCGCGCCGCGCTGGGACTGGCCGGGATCGCTGTCAAGGCCGGCGCCCGCAGTGCGGTAGCGACTTTATGGGCGGTCGATGATCAGGCGACGGCGCTGCTGCTGGCGGAGTTCTACCGTCAGTTACAGCAGCCGGGAATTTCGAAGGCCGGCGCCCTGCGCCGCGCCCAATTATTGCTGCTGAGCGAGCCGCGTTATCGACATCCCGGTTACTGGTCGCCTTTCCTGTTGATCGGTAACTGGTTGTAAGGGGCCGCGGACTGTCTGCGGTGGTACGGAGGAACAGAACGATGAGAGATACACTTGCAGTTAACCTGTTAGGATTCAGTCTGCTGGCGGCGCTGGCGACAACCGTTCTGGCGGCGGACGAACCACCCGCTGTCACTCAACCCGAGCCAGCGCCGGCGCCGGCGAAGACCCAGCCAAAGCTGACCTATATTCCGCCTTTACGGGGCGCCCCCGTCACGCGGGTGGGCGGGGCCAGCCGGGGCCAGACCACCGAGGCGCTGGTATTGAGCGTGCTGGCGCCCGAACACACCGGTCTTACCAGCAGCGCGCAACCGGTTTTGTACTGGTATGTTTCCAAGGCGGTGCGCGACCCGGTGGAATTTACCCTCAACGACCCCAAGGCCGACAGTCCACTGTTGGAAACCCCTCTTAAGGGGCCATTCGGTCCCGGCATTCATAGCCTGCGCCTGTCTGATTACCAACTGCAACCTGGGATCGATTATCAATGGTTCGTTACCCTGGCGCCGGCTGCGGAGCAGCGGGCACGGGATATTATCGCCGGCGGCACGATCCGCCGGACCCAGCCGCCACCGCTGCTGGAGCGCCGCTTGCAGGGCGCCGACCGCCGTCGACTACCCGCTCTCTATGCGGAACAGGGCTTTTGGTACGACGCCATTGCGGCGCTGTCGCAGTCGATCGACAGCAATCCAGGCGATAAGACCCTGCGGGAACAACGGGCGGATTTGCTGGAGCAGGTGGGCCTGACAGCCGCCGCCGCTTATGACCGGCATGCCGCCGGCCCTTAGGTAAACTGGGCTGCGCCCTCAAGGATAAGCCAACTGCACGAAAAAATTGATGCCGCGATCTTGCAGGTCATGCTCGGCCCCGCCGTTGCTGATCCGATCGAAGGGATGGCCCCAGTAAACGGCCGCCCGGATGGAGGGATTGATATCCCACCGCAAGCCCAGCCCGGCGCTGCTGATGGATTTAGGAGTCGGCGTCGGCCAATCCTTATTCCAACCGCGCCCGTAGTCCACGAACGGCGCCAACTGCAACAGCCCCTCCTCAGCCCCGTGGCTGAGACCCGGGATAGGCAGAGCCACAATGGGAACACGGAATTCCAGCGAGGCGATGAAACACTCGTCCCTGACGAGCTGATTTTCCCGATAGCCGCGCACGGTGTTGAAGCCACCGACCGCACACTGCTCCATCGGTAACAAAGAGCGGTTGCTCAGTTGCAGATCGGTTCGAAAGATCGATTGGATGCCCCAGTCGCCCAAGCGTCGCGCCCACTGAAACTGGCCCAACCAAGTCACGAACTGACCGTCCGGCACGGAGCCGTGCTGCTGGGTGGCGTCGAAAGCATCCAGGCCGATACTCAGGGTGGATCGGGCCGCGACCACCTGATGCAGGTCTCGATCCAGCCATTCCTGATACAGGCGCAAGGGGGTTTCCTTGCCTTCCCCGTTCTCGCTGCCGGGCGCGAAGGAAAACCGCTCCCCATCCAGATAGCTGACACTGCGGCGCAGTTCGAGGTTGACTCCCATGGAAAAGGTCTGCTGCGGGGTGCGGTAAAACGGCTGCGCCAAACCGATTCCGTAGGTTCTGATCCGGCTGGTAATGTTCAGGTCGAAGGGATCATCGATAATTTCGGAATATTCCTGGTCGAGCCATAGCTTGAGGGTGGTGTCATAGGCGTTGAGCGGCCGGGTGTAATAGCCATACCAGCCATTGGTATCCTTCTGGTCCAGACCGTAATCGTAGTAGATGCCGGCGCTGTCCCCGGCGCCGGTCAGATTGCGGTGCAGTGCGTAAAGCTGCAAGCTCTCCGAACCCACTTCCGGCGGACGGTCGTTGGCGAAAATCATGCCGACTTCGTAAGGCGTCGCCTCCCGGACCGCCAGCCTTAACAGACCTTCTCCCGGCCTGAGGCCGGGCGTCAATTCGGCATTGATCCCTTCCAGCAGAGGATTCTGCTGCAACAGTTGCAGGCGCTGTTGCAGTTCCTGAACATTCAACACCTTGTCCGGCTCTGTGCCTAACCGGTCCTGGATATAGGAAGTACGCAACCAGTCATTGCCGCTGATATCCACGCCGCTGAGTCTGCCTTCGACGATCTGGATTTGCACCACCCCAGCCGTCACCTTCTGGTCGGGGATAAGCGCTCCGGAGTTGATATAGCCTCGCTCCACGTAATAGAGAGTCAGCTGGTGGCGCAGCTCCTGTAATTCCTCGGAGGTGATCGAGCGATTCTCATAAGGCGCCGTGACCTGGGCCAGATCCTGGTCGCTGAACACGGTGTTGCCACTCAACTGAAAGCGGCGCACGGAGACGCGGGCCTGAGCGGAGAGCGGCTCTGCTGACGGCGGGATAAGAGGCGGCGCCGTCAATGTCGGGGCGGTGGGGCTGCGATAGGGCGGCAGCGGCGGCCAGTTTTCGTTGGGATGCTCTTCCGGAAACTGCGGTGGCTGGGCGCCGGCCTGATTCGGATTCAGGAAAAATAACCACGCCGTAGCGCAAATCCGCGCCAGGCCGGCGCTACGAATACAGCGCATTTTCATCATTCAGGTCTCCCTTTATCTTTTTAAGCGCCATGGAAAGGGTAGTTCAGCAGTACGCCGGCTCGTGCAGGGAAATCAGATCCATCTGGCCAGCCCTTTGGGGTCGACAACGGTAATATAGCCTTGTTGCACTTGAAGCAAACCCTGCTCCTGCCAGGCGCGCAGTTGTTTGTTGATGCTCTCGCGCGAGGTGGCGACCAGATTGCCCAGTTCCTGCTGCGATAATTTTATATTGATTCGCAATCCCTGTGGGGTTTGCTGGCCATGGAGTTTAGCCAGATAGAGTAATTTCTTCGCCAGCCGCGAGGGCAGATTGAGAAACAGGGTGTCTTCGATAATTTCATCGGTGAGCCGCAACCGCGCGGCCAGCGCGGCCAGCAATTTAATCGCCGCTTGCGGATGCTGTTCCAGAAAGGCGATAAAATCCTGGCGTTCCAGTACCAGGCATTCACAGGCGGTGACGGTGGTCACCGTGGCCGTGCGCTCCTTACCATCGAACAAGGCGATTTCGCCGAATACATCACCCGGGCCGAATGTGCCCAAAGTCATTTCCTTGCCTTCCTCGGACAAGATGCCGATCCTGACGGCGCCGGTTACTACGATGAACATGTGCCGCCCCGGCTCTCCTTGATTGAAAATCACTTCTCTCGGCTCGAATGGCCTGAGCTTGGCGAATTGTGCCAGCTTATCGAGTTCCGGAGGAACGAATTCCGCAAAAAGAAGGCTCTGACGCAATAATTCCCGCTTATCGATGCCGCTGCTCTCAGCCATGGCGAGGCGCCTCAACTTGATTGGAATACACAATATTAAGGCATAGCACAGGAACAGACACTCTCAAGTCAGGCCTTGTCGCAAGCTCCGACCACGCCGGCACCCTAATGAAATCACATTATCCGTAAGCGTTCACCCCCCTCCCCCTAACCCCCTCCCACAAGGGGAGGGGGGATACGCTAAGTAGCTGTTTTGCAATAACTCCCTCCCCCCTTGTGGGGGAGGGTCGGGGAGAGGGGTCTGAACGGTTACCATTATCCTGCTCCTGGCTGTGAACAGGTTCACAGTAGCGGCTCCTGGTACTCTATCCCCTGATGCTTCCCGGCGTTAAGCCAAGTAGTACGCATTGCGTACCTTTTCCGGGCCTCG
>CAIMUS010000060.1 GCA_903844665.1 uncultured Pseudomonadota bacterium | reverse complement strand
CCACCATGCCGGTGGCTGGGGCACAAGACGGCCGGCAATGGCCGGCCGGCGCCTCGCGCCCTGCTGTTGCTGTTACCGGAACGGACACCGGATCGCCTGGAGCAGCGACAGCCATCGTCGCTCAGTTTGCCGACCTCACGCTGTCGGCAGCGGAGCGGGGTGAATCATCGGCAACGCCCGCGGTGACCCTGCGCGTCAGGCGGCAAGCGCCGCCGCTGGCAGACGCCGTCTCTGCTCCAACCGGCAAACCGCTCACAGAGACAACAGCCGCCGAGCATACCAGCCCGGCTGCCAGGATCCCAAACCAGCCGGTGGCGCCATCCCCACTTCCCTCCGGCGAGGCGATGGAAAGCCGGCTGGCAGTGTCCGGCGCCCGGCCGGCGGCGACACTGCCGCTTGCAACCGGGGTGCAAACCCCATTGCCGATTCGACCCCGGAGCATGGCGCGACAGCCAGCCGGCAACAGCGTGGCGACGGTTTTCAGAGATCGCGCAATCGCCACGAGGCCGTTACCGGGCGATAACCTGCTTCCTGCCGCTGCCCCCAGTCCGACCCGCAGCCCGGTCCGCGACGCCGCGCCGGCCGGCGACAGGCCGATCGCCGGGGCCGGGCGGCTGCCGGAGTTACGGCCGACCACTGTCGGGCTGGAACCGGTCATCGCGCGTAAGGCAATCGGCGCCGTCTCATCGGTCAGTGGCGCAAGGGTCGATGCCACGGCCACAGCCGGCGCCCTCGATCCGACCCGCGCCGGACTTCCCGACAGGATGCCGTTCGCCCGGCGAACTTCTGCTTTGCAGTTGCCCGAATCGATCACCGGAACGGCAGATAAACCGGCGCTACCGGTGATCCCGGAAAAACAGATGTTCTCGGCCGCCGACCCGGTTCCCGGCCTAGTCTGGCGGAAAAATATCGCCGCCTCGACCACCGCCGGCGCCGGCAATCCAGGAATGATCGACGCGGCCAGAGCGGTGGCTGTCGCCGCCTATCCGGCGGACGGCGGCATGGTTTCGACCGTTCCCCCGATCATGCGGGCCGAGTCAACCAATCTATCTGCCGACAATCAGCCCGGCGCTTCGTCGCCCGCGAGTATGCCTGCTCGGGCGACTGCGCTGGACTGGGAGCCGCTGCTCGCCCAGCTCAGCCGCCGCCTGTTGCGCCAGTTGACCATCGAACGTGAACGTCGCGGAGGGAAAGGATGGTAGACAAAATCGAAATCGCGCCGCTCGATAAAAACGGCAACCCGGCAAAAGACAAGGACTTTAAGGTGCTCTTTAACCCGACCACCTACTCGATTGCTAAAACGGTGACGTGGAGTCCGATTAGCTCCAAGTTGGATGCGCCGCCTTTGAACTACGGTGGCGGTGGCAGCCGATCACTGAGTCTGGAGCTTTTCTATGATGTGACCGAGCCTATCAACGGTATTCTCATCAAAGATGTGCGCCAGGAAACCAATAAGATAGTGGAACTGACGCGCATTCAAAAGGATCTGCAGCGCCCGCCAGCGGTACAGATCAGGTGGGGCGCTGCGCCGCCGGCCAACTCCGACTTTCCCTTCATCGGCGTGGTCAGTTCACTGACGCAGCGTTTCACCCTGTTCAGCAGCGACGGCAAACCGTTACGGGCCACTCTGAGCGTCACCTTTACCGAATTCCTCGATCCGGAACTGGATAAGCGCCAGACCGATCCCGAATTCACCACCCGTCGGGTCAAGCTCGGCGATACTTTGAGCGGCATCGCCGCCGAGGTCTATCGTGATCCAGCCCGGTGGCGTCTGATCGCGGAGGCTAATAACCTCGACGATCCACGCCATCTGGCTATCGGCGGGACCCTGGCCATTCCCAAGGTCGATTGAGGGACACGCACCTATGCCGGTCGCGAATTCCCACAGCCCGCTGGTCGCCGATGTTCAGATCGCCATCAACGGCTCACCCTTACCGGTGGCGGCAGTGCTGCATCTCGTCGGCGTCAGCGTGGACGACAGCGTCGATCTGCCCAGCATGTTCACGCTGGAACTGGCCGGTTCGGAACACGAAGAAAACGCGCTGGCCTGGATCGACGACCAGAATCTGTTCGCCATCGGTCATGCGGTCGAAGTCAAGCTGGGCTACGTGGATGATCTGGCCAGCCTGATCAAGGGTGAAATCACCGCGCTGGAGCCGGAGTTTGCAGCCGACCGGCTGCCCCGTTTGGTGGTGCGCGGCTACGACCGCCGCCATCGCTTGCAGCGGGGCCGCAAGGTCCGCACCTTCGTGCAACAGAAAGACAGCGATATCGCCGCGCAAATCGCCGGTGAAAACGGCCTGAGCGGGCAAACCGAGGACAGCAGTGTGGTGCATGACTATATCCTCCAGGCCAACCAGACGGACCTGGAGTTCCTGCAGGAGCGTGCCCGCCGAATCGAGTATGAAGTCATCGTCGAGGATAAAACGCTGTCGTTCCGGGCGGTGGCCAACGCCGCCAGTGAAATCATGACTTTGACCCTGGAGGATGAACTGCTGGAATTCTACCCGCGGCTGTCATCCACCGCCCAATTCAGCGAGATCCAGGTGCGCGGTTGGGATCCCAAGGATAAGAAGGCGATCGTCGGCCAGGCGCAGGCCGGTGCGGAAGTTTCCACCATGGGCGGACAGCAAAGCGGCGCCGCCCTGGTCAACAGCGCCTTCGGCGCCGCGATAGGATTGATCAGCCAGCGACCGGTGTTGACTCAGGCGGAAGCCGACCAACTGGCCAAGGCGCAGTTCAATCACGGCGTACTGGAACTGGTGGAGGGCGAGGGGGTGTGCTGGGGGCGTACCGATCTGCGCGCCGGCAAGGTGATCAAGATCGACGGTGTAGGCAGACGGTTCAGCGGTCAATACTATGTCACTGCCGCTATCCACTGCTACACGTCACAACAGGGCTATCTGACCCGCTTTACCGTGCGGAGGAATGCGGCGTGAATTTCTTCGATGCGCTGCTCGAACGCGACCATACTGCCCGCATCACCGGGGTGGTGGTCGGGGTGGTGACCAACAATCAGGACCCGGACGGACTGGGACGGGTGAAAGTCAAATTTCCCTGGCTGAGCGATACGGACGAAAGTTACTGGGCCCGAATCGTCAGCCCCATGGCCGGAAACGGGCGCGGCCTGTACTGCCTGCCGGAAGTGGATGACGAGGTGCTGGTGGTGTTCGAGCACGGCGATGTGCGTTTTCCCTATGTGCTGGGCGCGCTTTGGAACGGCAAGGACAAGCCGCCGGCCGACAACAGCGACGGTAAAAACAACGTGCGGCTGCTCAAGTCGCGCAGCGGTCATGTCATCCGCCTGAGCGATGAGGACGGCAAGGAGAAGATCGAGATCATCGACAAGAGCGAAAAGAACAGCATTGTCTTCGATACGGCAAAGAATACGATTACCATTACCGCTGACAAGGACATCATCCTGTCGGCCCCGCAGGGCACGATCAAGCTGGACGGTCAGAAGATCGAAGCCAAATCCTCCGCCGACGCCAAGGTCGAGGCGGGGGCGGGGATGGATGTGAAAGCCAGCGCGACCTTAAATATCAAGGGCGCCACCGTGAATATCAATTGAGCTACCATGGGCCAGCCTGCCGCCAAACAGGGCGACCAGATCGTCGCCACCGATACCCATATCGTCATGGTGCCGGGCCCCACGCCCGTGCCTACCCCGTTGCCGCATCCCTTTGCCGGCATCATCAACGGCAATCTGAGCAGCGACGTCAACATCATGGGGATGCCGGCGGCCACGGTCGACAGCACGGCGGACAATACCCCGCCGCACCTGCAGACGCCGCCCGGCACGGCGTTTCAAAAGCCGCCGGCCAATAAGGCCACCATCAAGGTCGGCAGCCCGACGGTGAAAATCAACGGCAAAATGGCGGCGCGTAACGGCGATACGGCGATGACCTGCAACGATCCGGCGGATCTGCCGGTGGGTCAGGTGATTGCCGTGGGCACCGTGTTTATCGGCTAGGAGGGGTTATGGCGAAACCGTTTCTGGGGGTTGGCTGGGGATTTCCCCTCACCGTGGATAACAGCGGCTTCTTCAACAAGGCCGAATACGAGGAGAGCGTGCGCCAGTCGATCTGGATCGTTCTTGGCACGGCCAAAGGGGAGCGGGTCATGCGTCCCGATTTCGGCTGCGGCATTTACGATCTGGTGTTCGAGGTCAACAGTCCTTCCACCGCCGGCAAGGTGGCCCAGGCCATCCGCCAGGCGCTGCTGCTGTTCGAGCCGCGCATCGATGTGCTGGATATTCAGGTGCAGGCGGCCGACGGCGGCGAGGTGCTGCTGATCAGCATCGACTATCAGGTCCGCACGACCAATAACGTTTTCAACCTGGTTTATCCGTTCTATCTGGAAAGGAGTACAGCCTGATGGCCACGACAGCACCTCCGGTCGATACCCGCACGGCTGCCGTTATCACTGCCCAGATACGCCGACTGTTGCCGGTGTATATAAAGACTTGGCCAACAGATTCTACTGGCCAAGCCATAACCGACCATCTGGGGACGGCGCTGATTGAAATCTTCAGCCGGTTTGCGGAAATCATCCTGCAACGGCTCAATCAGGCGCCGGATAAGAATTTCCTGGCTTTTCTGGATCTGTTGGGCGAATCGCGCCTGCCGCCCCAACCGGCGCGGGCGCCGCTCAGCTTCTCGCTGGCCCCTAGCAGCACGGTGGACGCCATAGTGCCGGCCGGAACCCAGGTCGCCGCGCCTCCTGCCGAGGGCGAGAAAGAACCGATCATTTTCGAAACCGAAAGCGAGCTGGTGGTCACGGCGGCGCAACTGGTTTCCTTGTATATCCGCGAGCCGGAAGAGGATCGCTATGCCGATCACCGTGACTGGTTGACCGCCCCGGCGGCCGAAATTCCGGTCTTCCAGGGTGATCGGCCAATCGAGCATATCCTCTATGTGGGGCACGACACCCTGTTCGGTTATTCGGATTTGCAGAAATTGCGCCTGACTTTCTCACTGGAGAGTGAAATTCAGGATCCCGATCCCCGCAGGCTGCAATGGGAAATCTGGGATGGAACACAGGGAATTCCCCTCACGCCGACCCCGGATACCACCGCAAGCCTGACGAAAAAAGACGACGGTATGGTCGATTTCGAAAACCTTAAGCAGTTCCCTGAACAAACCATTAATTCATTGCAAAACCGCTGGCTGCGCTGCCGTCTGCTGACCCCGATCACCTCTGCCAGCGACAGACAGGCCGGTAGGGTGCGCGTCAATCAGTTGCCGGACATCAAGACGCTCACCGCGCGGGTTACCCGGGGTGGCGCAAACCTGGCCGTAGAGACAGCCTTTACGAACCAGCTTCCAGTGGATCTGAGCAAGGATTTCTTCCCCTTCGGTGAAAAACCAAAATTCGGAGATACGCTGTATCTGGCCAGTGGCAAGGCATTCGCCGAAGCCGGCAGCACAATCACACTGCACATCACGCTGACCAATGAGAGTGATGCCGAATCACCGCCCATCCCCCCGACCAAAGCTTCAGAAGATCTCAAGCTTACCTGGGAATTTTGGGATGGTCGGGTATGGACCGAGCCAGGTACGTCTACCCCAGAAAAGCAGGAGCCACCAGAGTTCACGGACACCACTGCGGCGTTGACCCAATCGGGCGATGTGATTTTCAAGCTGCCCGGCCAACCCGCAGTGGCAACCATCAATGGCATAGAAAAATATTGGGTTCGGGTGCGCATCAGCGCCGGCGACTATGGCAAGGAAGCCCGTTATGAACCCATCGATTCCAATCACCTGGAACAGGGATATAAATTCATCCCGGCTACTTTTGCGCCACCGTCTATCCGTTCCCTTACCATTGACTATACTTTGACCAAAGCAGCACCGCCGGAAGCGATGTTGGGCTATAACGATTTTGCCTACAACCCTTTCACCAGCACCTCGTTCAAGCCGTTTCAACCCACACAAGATACCCGCCCGACGCTCTATCTTGGCTTCACCTTGCCTGCGGGTCGCAGCGTTTTCCCCAATCGCAACCTCAGCCTGTACCTGCGTACTGCCGAGGTGAAATACGATGCAATGGCAACCGTCACGGCGCCCGCCGGAGGACAGCCAAGGCTGGTCTGGCAGTATTGGAACGGGACCGGCTGGACCGATTTGAAAGTCCAGGATGGCTCGGAGAACTTTATTCGCACCGGCCTGCTGGAATGGCTGGCGCCGGCCGATTTCGCCGCCCGCACCGAGTTCGGTCAGTCCCGTTACTGGCTGCGGGTGCGGTGGGACAGCGGCGCTTACCGGCTGCCGCCTCGATTAAGCCGGCTGCTGTTCAACACGACGCCGGCCATACAGGCGATCACGGTGCACAATGAAATCCTGGGGTCCAGCGATGGCAGCGAAAACCAGCCCTTTCGCGCCACCCGCGCGCCGCTGCTGGCAGGCCAGCAGTTGGAGGTACGGGAACCGGAACTGCCCTCCGCTGAGGAACAGGCGGTGCTCGAACAAGCCGTGGGGGAGGGCGCCATCAGCGTCGTTCGCGATGCCGCCGGCCGTCCCCTCGAGATTTGGGTACGCTGGCAGCAGGTCTCGGATTTTTACGGCTCCCGTCCCCGCGACCGGCACTATGTGCTGAATGCGTTGAGCGGTGAGATTCGCTTCGGCAGCGGTCGTAACGGCCTGATTCCGCCGATCGGCGCCGGCAATATCCGCCTGGCGTATTACCGGACCGGCGGCGGTCTGGTAGGCAACCGACCCGCCAACACCATCGTCCAATTGAAAACCACCGTCCCCTATGTAGACAAGGTGACCAATCCCGAACCGGCGGAGGGCGGCGCCGAAGCGGAATCCCTGGATTCTCTGCTGGCGCGGGCGCCGCACGCTCTGCGGCACCGTCACCGGGCGGTCAGCCTGGAGGACTACGAGGATGTGGCGCTGCTGGCGTCGCCGGCGGTGGCGCGGGCCAAGTGCGTGCCGCTGTACGATCTGATCAACGATCCCGATACCAAGAACGTGCAGCCCGGCACGGTCAGCCTGATGGTGGTGCCGCGCACAACCGAGCCCAAGCCTGTACCGAGCCTGGAATTGCTCGATGAGGTCAGCCGCTATCTGGACGAGCGCCGGATTCCGACGGCGGATCTGGTCATCGTCGGTCCCGACTATGTCCGGGTCGATGTCACGGCGGAGATCGCGCTGGTATCTCTGGAAGGGGCCAGCGGCGTGGAACGGGAAGTGGCGCAAACCCTGGCCCGCTTTCTCCATCCGCTGACCGGCGGGCTGGACCAAAACGGTTGGGATTTTGGCCGCGAGCCTTATCTCTCGGACCTGTACGCCCTGCTCGAAGCGGTTGCCGGCGTGGATCACATTCGCAGTCTGCACAAGCAAGAAATCGAAGAGCGTCCCGGCGCGCTGGCCACCGGCCGTTTTCTGGTGTACTCCGGCACGCATACCATCCGTTTGACCTTTGCGGAGACCTGATTGTCATGCCGCTGACCCTGCCCAATCTGGACGATCGCCGCTACGCCGACCTGGTGGAGGAGGCGCGCGCACTGATCCCCACGCATGCGCCGGAATGGACCAACCACAATCCCTCCGATCCCGGCATCACCCTGATCGAGCTGTTCGCCTGGCTGACGGAGATGCAGATCTACCGGTTGAACCGGGTCACGGATGACAATACCCGTACTTTTCTCAGGCTGCTCAACGGCAACGACTGGCAGCCATTGGGGACGACGTCGGCAGCGTTGGCGGACGATATCCGCACTACGGTGCTGGCGTTGCGGCGGCGGGAACGGGCCGTTTCCAGCGAGGATTTCGAAGCGCTGGCGTTGGAGGCCGATGCCGGCGTCGCCCGGGTTCGCTGTCTGCCGCGGCGCAATGTGCTGATGGACTTCGAGACCGAACAGCCGGGCCATATCAGCCTGATCGTCGTGCCTTGGCAGGAAGGCACGTTGACGGAGATCATCGACGCCGTCAAAACCTATCTGGAACCACGCCGGTTGCTGACGACTTTTCTCCATCTGGTCGGCCCTCAGTATGTGCCAGTGGATATTCAGGCGACGGTGGCGCCGCTGGCCGATGTCAAGGAAACCGATCTAAAGCCGCAAGTGATCGCTGCCCTGAGCGACTTTCTGGACCCGCTGCACGGCGGAGAGGATGGCGACGGCTGGCCCTTCGGCCGCAATGTCTTCGTGTCGGAGCTTTACCAGTTGCTCGATCAACTTTCCGGCGTCGATTACGTGACGGGCGTCACGGTGAGCAGCGACGATCCCGCTCGTCTCATCTACAACGAACGACTCGAACTGATCGGTCTCACCGTCAAGCCGCACGAACTGGTTAGTGCGCGGACGCTGACGATCACGGCGCCGCCGGTTTAGGATAAGGCCATGGCTATCGATTCGACCCAAAGCAGCAGTTATCTCCAGTCTCTGCCGGCTATCTTCACCGAAGATCCTCTGCTGGGCCGGTTTCTACTGGTCTTCGAGCAGGTGTTGACCGGTCTGGAAGGCGGCGAGGGTGAACCCCGCCGGGGCCTGGAACAGATTATCGCCGCCATCCCCACTCTGTTCGATCCACTGGCGACGCCGCCGGAGTTTCTGCAATGGCTGGCGGGCTGGGTGGCGCTCGGTTTGCGGGCGGACTGGCGGGAAGACCAGCAGCGGCAATTCCTCGCCAATATCGTGCCCCTGTACCGGCGTCGGGGCACCAAGCAGAATCTGATCGAACTGCTGAAAATCTATACCGGTCTGGAGCCGAAAATCGCGGAAGGGGGCAATACCGTCTTCCAGATCTACGATCATTCTACGGTCGGCGTCGATACCCAGATCAACGGCAGCGCGCCGCATTATTTCCGGGTGACCGTGAACATTCCCAATCCCGATCCGGCCACCCTACTGCGCCAGAATCAAATCATCCGGGCCTTGATCGATTTGGAAAAACCGGCGCACACGGCCTATGACTATTATCCCACGCATACCACGATGCAGATCGGTGTGCACTCCCAGGTCGGCGTCGATACGCTCCTGGGGGATCTCCCCTGATAACTTGAGAGGCAAGGAAAACCATGGCTGATGTCAAGCGTTTGCATTATTTCAATCACCAATTTTTGGTAGAGGCGGATTTTACGGATGAGCAGCAATACCATCTGACGATGCGCCGCCGCCATAACGAGGCCTTGCACACTTACGGGGTGGCCGGGGGCTTGGCGGTCGAGAAAACCGGGGATAAGGAAATCACCGTCCAGTCCGGCATGGCCATCGACCGCGAAGGGCGGGAGTTGGTGCTGCTCGACCCCCGCGTCGTCAGCGTCAGCGGCTCGTCGGGATCGACCGTCACTATCACCATCGCCTATCACGAGGAGGAGAGCGATCCCAGCACCGCCACCGGGGTGACCGGCAATACCCGCATCATGGAAAGACCTGAGGTGCAGGCTGTCACCACGGCGACTCCCGCTGACGGCAGCGTCATTCGCCTGGCGCAATTCGTGCTGGACGGCGCCGGCAATGTGCCCGGCAACGTGGGCGATGCGTTCACCCAAGGGCGGCAGGTGGCAGGTGCTATGCTGGTCGATGGGGCAGTCACTGAAACCAAGCTGGCGAACAGTGCAGTCACCAATGCCAAGATTGCCACTAATACGATCAATGAGAACAAGCTAGATACAGCCACCCAGGGGAAACTTGTTACCAATGGCAACAGTCACAACCATTCCGGCGGTGATGGGGCGCAGATCAAGCACAGCACCTTGAATCTTGATGATGGCGCCAATCCCCACGGCACGACCGCGGCGCAGATAGATATCCAAGGTGGTACGAATAAAATCGTTGAGCAGATTAACGCCGGAATAGGAACCATCGCCGAAGCCCGGCTCGATTCCACCACGCAAGGGAAACTTGTTACCAATGGCAACAGTCACGACCATTTCGGCGGCGATGGCGCACAGATCAAGCACAGCGCCTTGA
The DNA here is from genome assembly GCA_903844665.1 of uncultured Pseudomonadota bacterium. Lineage (GTDB taxonomy): Bacteria > Pseudomonadota > Gammaproteobacteria > Competibacterales > Competibacteraceae > CAIMUS01. The sequence goes on along the minus strand of CAIMUS010000060.1, from coordinate 15,916 downwards.
ATCTCGATGATGGCGCCAATCCCCATGGCACGACTGCAGCGGATGTAGGAGCGCTGCCGACCACGGGCGGGATAGTGAGCGGCAGTTTGCAGGTAAATGACAGCCTTGGTATCGGCGTTGCGCCTCGATCCTGGAACAAGCTTTGGCTTATTGCCAACGATGGCGCCGCCGGCACCGTGGTTACCAGTGCAGGCATGGCATCCAACGATGGCAGCGCTACTGTCTCGGGTCTTGATGTGAATGCTTACGGTACCGGAACGGGATGGAAACATGGTATTACCAGTTCGGTAAGTGGCGCCGGCCCTAAACAGGCCGGTTATTTCTATGCGGGCAGTGAGGCCGGTTCTGCGGATGGGACAAATGCGCTTTATGCCTATGCCAGCAGCGAGGGAACTGGCACCGTGAGGGGCTTTGAGGTTACTGCATCCGGTTCCGGAAAGGGAGTAAAAGAGGGAATTTTCAGCGTTGTAAGTGGCGCCGGCTCTAAACAAGCAGGGCAATTTTATGCCTATAGCGACGCGGGTTCATCGGACTATACCAGTGGGCTTCGCATCTATGCCAACAGTGAAGGGACGGGCGATGTGCTCGGTCTTCAAATGGGTTCATCCGGCTCAGGGACAGGCTCAAAACAAGGTATTAGCTGTTCTGTAAGTGGCGCTGGTTCCAAACAGGCCGGTTCTTTTACTGCTTCGAGTGCGGCGGGTTCATCGGACTCTACTACTGCACTTTACGCCAGTGCCAACAGCGACGGGACTGGGACCGTGACTGGCTTGCAAGTTAGTTCATCCGGTGCAGGAACGGGATGGAAGCAGGGTATTACCTGTGATGCTTATGGCGCCGGCCCGAAACGGGCAGGTCAATTCACTGCCAGCAGCGCGGCGGGTTCATCTGACTTTACCAACGGGCTTTATACCTATGCCGACAGCGAAGGGAGTGGATCTGCCTATGGCCTCCTAGCCTATGCTTATGGCTTGGGAACAGGGACCAAATATGGTGTTTATGGTTATGCGGGCGGCGGTGGAACGAGTTATGCCGGTTACTTCGCCGGCAATGTTTATGTAAGTGGCACCCTATCGAAAGCCAGTGGTACCTTCCTGATCGATCATCCGCTCGATCCCGAAAACAAAACTCTGCGTCACAGTTTTGTCGAATCGCCCGAAGACCTGTGCCTGTATCGTGGTAAAGCCAAACTGGACAGTAAAGGTCAGGCGACGGTCAAAATGCCCGAGTATTTTGCCGCGCTAACCAAAGAGGATGAAGCCACTATCAGCCTGACGCCGATAGGGAGTAAACCGTTCCTGACCAGTTACGAGTGGAATCGGGGTTTCACTGCATTCACCCTTTATGGCGAGGCGGGCCGAGAGGTCAGCTACCTGGTGCTGGCTAACCGCGACGATCCGGTCATCCATCAACTCAGACACCCGGTGGAAGAGGAAAAAGGGAATGGGTACTTTGAAAAAGGCCAGTTACTCAATCCCGAAGCCTATGGCAAAGCCCCCGAGACGGCCTTCGCTTTCAGAGGCGCTGGACCGGTCGGCGTCCCACCGGCGGGAGCGGAAGCCCCAGTGACACCGACGGCCTTTGCCTCGATGGGGGAAGAACGTCAGCGGATGGAGGAGACTCTCGCCAAAACCCGTGAAGAGCAGCAGCAGCGAATGGAAGCTTTCAGACAGGAAGAAGAACAACGCAGAAAACGACTGGAAGAAACCCTGGCCGCGATACAACCGCAACCGGACCGCCCCTCCGAATAGCGCAAAGCGGGGTGGCTTGTACAATGCGGCGTATGCAAAAGAATGAGTGAGTGGGGTGATAAATCATGACAACCGCTCTGGAACAGGTGCGGGAGGCGTTGAACAACGCCCAGCCCGGCGATGTGAGTGAAGTCTACCTGACCGAACTGCCGGATGGGGGGGTGCGCATTGAGGTCGTGCTCCATAAAGCAGCCGCTGGTAAACCAGGCAATGCCAGCCAATGGATCCAGTTTGCCGAGGCGATGCACCGCGACAGCCCGTTACGTGGGCACTCGGAAACCCTTTGTCGGCAGAGCCGTGAATTCCGTGATAGCTGGGTAGCGGATGAGTAATGACCGCCTATCTGATCGATACCAATATCATTGCTTATCTGGCGGACGTGAACTCCCCCTATCATGAGAACGTCAGAGCCCGGTTTCACACTCTGAACCCAGAGGATACCGTGGCTATCTCTATTCTGACGCTGTACGAATTACACTACAGTTTGGCTAAAACCGCGGCACAGGACACGATCCAGGCGATCTGCCGCACCAAGGAGCAGATCCTTGCGACGTTGCCCTGCCTGCCCTTAAGCGATTCCGGCGCCCGACTGTTTGGTGAACTCAAGACACGCTATCAACAGCAGTTTCGTGCAAAGAAACCGGCGCTTGACCGAGCAACGGTTGATCTCATCATTGCCAGTACCGCGATTGCCACCGATAGCGTGCTGGTCAGTAATGACGCCCTGTACATGCGGATTCAAACTCTCTGGTCCGACTTCAAGTGGATCAACTGGGCGATCTGAGCGTGCTGTAAGACAGCGGCTCAGGCGCCGGATGAGCGCAAGACATCGAGCATGACTCCTGACGCCAGACCGATCGGCATCCTGGGCGGCACCTTCGACCCGGTGCATCATGGCCATTTGCGGATTGCGCTGGAGGTCCTGGAAGCGCTGGAACTCGCGGAGGTTCGTTTTATTCCCTGCCGGCTGCCATCCCATCGGGGGCAGCCGGTCGCCACCCCCGAACAACGTTTAACACTGCTGCAACTGGCTGTCGCCGACCAGCCGGGTTTCCTGGTGGACGACCGGGAATTGCACCGGGACGGTCCCTCTTATATGGTGGATACGCTGGCTTCCCTGCGGACCGAAGTGGGCGCCACGCCCTTATGCCTGTTGCTGGGTATGGACGCCTTCGCCGGCCTGACCACTTGGCGACACTGGCAGGAAATCCCCGAACTGGCCCATCTGGTGGTCACCAACCGTCCCGATGCCGGCCCACCGCTGTCCAATACCTTGAACGAGTTGGTCGAACAGCGCGAGATTCGGCAACCGGAAGCTCTCCGGGAATGCCCGGCCGGTGGTATTCTGTTTCAACCGGTGACCCAACTGAGTATTTCCGCCACCCGTATCCGGCACTTGTTGGCGCAGGGGCGGTCGCCCCGTTATCTGCTGCCGGAAGCGGTCTTGAACTGTATTCGCGAGCAAGGCCTGTATCGGCCGCCGCTCCCAACAGCCTGTGAGGAATAATACCGTAACTATGCAACTTGACGAGTTGAAAGACTTGGTTGTGAACGCCTTGGAAGACCTCAAGGCGATGGATATTAAGATTCTGGATGTGCGCGATATCGCCAGCTTTACCGATCTGATGATCGTCGCCGGCGGAACCTCCAGCCGCCAGGTAAAGGCCCTGGCCGACAAAGTGGTCGAAAAATGCAAGGCGGCCGGCGTCAGCCCGCTGGGCATGGAAGGCGAACGGGATGCCGAATGGGTTCTGGTGGATTTGGGCGATATTGTCGTCCATATTATGCAGCCCGAAACGCGGGATTTCTATAACCTGGAGAAACTCTGGGCGATTCAGGAAACGCCGGGCAGTGGTTCCGCTGTCCAACGGCTCTGAATCCGCTTGCCGCCGACCTGACACGGGGCTGAGAGGCTGTATGAAAACTAAGCCTATGATAATACTGATTAATTTTTCAGCAATACGTCCCCTCCCCCCTCGTGGGGGAGGGAGTTTTTGTACAGGCTCTGAGATGCCATGCGGATCTATCTAATCGCGGTCGGCGCCCGCATGCCCGCCTGGGTCAAGGCCGGATTTGCCGAGTATGCCGTCCGCTTCCCACGGGAGTGTCAGTTGGAACTGCTGGAAATTCCCGCCGGCAAACGGGGTAAGCAGGTGGTGCTGGAGCGGTTGTTGCGGGAAGAGGGGGAGCGTATTCTGGCCGCCGTCCCGAAAGGCGCCCGCTTGATTGCGCTGGATGTCGGCGGCCGACAGTGGGATACGGAGGAATTGGCCGGCGAGCTGGCGCGCTGGTTACAGGAAGGCCGCGACCTGGCGTTGATGATCGGCGGCCCCGAGGGTCTGGACAGCGCCTGCCGGGCACGCGCCGAATCGGCTTGGTCGCTGTCCCGGCTGACCCTGCCGCATCCGCTGGTGCGCATCATCGTCGCCGAACAACTGTATCGGGCCTGGAGCCTGCTGCACCAGCATCCCTATCATCGTGGCTGAATTACCGCATCGGTCTATCTATCTGGCTTCCGGCTCGCCCCGCCGGCGCGAGCTGCTGGAGCAGATCGGGATATCTTATCGAACCGTGGTGGTGGACATCGATGAGACACCCTTGCCCTACGAACAGCCGGCGGCTTATGCGGCCAGACTGGCGCTCGCCAAGGCCCGCGCCGGCTGGGATCTGGTGGCAGCCCGCCACAATACAGTCGAGCCGATACCGGTATTGGGCGCGGATACGGCGGTGGTGCTGGACGGCGTCATCCTGGGTAAACCGCGCGACCGTGGCGAGGGCTTGGCGATGCTGGCGGCGTTGTCGGGACGCGAGCATCAGGTCATGAGCGCCGTGGCGCTGGTGGCCGGTGACCGCGAGGCGGTACGGGTCCAGGAAAGCTGGGTCCGCTTCCGGGCATTGACCCGGGTCGAGCGTGAGGCCTACTGGGATACCGGCGAGCCGGCGGATAAAGCGGGCGCTTACGGCATTCAGGGGCGGGCGGCGGTGTTTATTGCCGGCTTGGAAGGCAGCTATTCCGGCGTGATGGGCTTGCCGCTGTTCGAGACGGCCGAGTTGTTGCGGGAGTTCGGGATAAGCATCTTGTAGGTCGGGTTAGGCGCGCCGGCTGCCGAACCGTGGGAGATGGCATGGACCTGGCCGGCGCGCCGTAACCCGACATCGGGGTTGCGCTAACCGGACGAAAATGCCGGGTTACGACGCGCCCGTAACGTCCCTGCTATTTGTAGGCTCGGTAGAGGGCGCGTCTAACCCGACCTACATGGTCTACTTTTCAGGCGGAAAAACAGCAGTGACGACAATGACTGACAACCGGCGTGGCAGCGAAGAAATTCTGATCAATGTAATGCCGCGGGAGACCCGGGTCGCCGTGGTGGACAACGGTGTTTTACAGGAAATCTTCATCGAGCGTGAACGCAAACGCGGCCTGGTCGGTAATATCTACAAGGGCCGGGTATGTCGGGTCTTGCCCGGCATGGAGGCTGCCTTCGTGGAAATCGGTCTGGATCGGGCGGCTTTCCTGCATGCCTCGGATATTCGCGACGACCATTTCGCCGAGGGCCTGGAGGAGGCCGGCGTACAGCATCTGGTTCCCATCACCGAATTGGTGCGGGAAGGGCAGGAAGTGGTGGTGCAGGTCATCAAAGATGCCATCGGCACCAAGGGCGCCCGACTGACCACCCATGTCACTCTGCCGTCCCGCTTTCTGGTCTATCTGGCCGATGCCGAGGTGACCGGCGTATCGATCAAAATCGACGATGAACAGGAACGCCAGCGCCTGAAAGAGGTGATCAACGCCTTTCGCGCCGAATGCGGCGGCGGTGGCTATATCTTGCGTACCGCCGCCGAAGGGACAGAAGCTGGGGCCTTGCGCTCGGACATGCAGTTCCTGCGCCGGCTGTGGGAATCGATCCAGGAGAAGATCGGAGCAACCCATGGGGTGGCCACGGTTTATGAAGACCTGCCGCTGGTGCTGCGGATTCTGCGTGATTTTGTCGGCGCCAATGTGGAAAAAGTGCGCATCGACTCACGCGAAGCCTGCGAGCGGATGGTGCAATTCGCCGAGCGCTTTCTGCCGGAAATGCAGCAGCGCATCGAGTTCTATCCCGGCGACCGGCCTATCTTCGACCTCTACAATATCGAGGACGAGATCCAGCGGGCGCTCGGCAAGAAGGTGCCCCTAAAATCCGGCGGCTATCTGATCATCGACCAGACCGAGGCGATGACCACCATCGATGTCAACACCGGCGCTTATGTCGGTCACCGCAATCTGGAAGAGACTATTTTCAAGACCAATCTGGAAGCCGCCCAGGCCATCGCCCGACAGTTGGCTCTGCGCAATCTCGGCGGCATCATCATCCTCGATTTTATCGACATGTCCAGCCCCGAGCATAAACAGATCGTGCTCAAGGCGCTGGAACGCCATCTGGGCAAAGACCGCGCCAAAAGCCATATCTGCGAGGTATCGGCCTTGGGGCTGGTGGAAATGACCCGCAAGCGTACCCGCGAAAGCCTGGAGCATATTCTCTGCGAACCCTGCCCCCTCTGCAGCGGGCGCGGTTCCATCAAAACCGCGGAAACCGTATGCTATGAAATCTTTCGCGAACTGCTGCGCGAAGCGCGGCTGTACGAGGCGCGCAAGTTTCTGGTGCTGGCTTCGCAGGAGGTGGTCGATCGCATGCTGGACGAGGAGTCCACCAGCGTGGCGGAACTGGAAGCCGCTATCGGCGTGCCGGTCAGGTTCCAGGCCGAGGTGCTGTATGCGCGGGAACAGTATGATGTTGTACTGATGTAATTCGCTCCTACCGAATAATATTTCTTATAGGAGTTGCGCAGTTCAGGCATGTAGGGGTGGTTCGCGAACCGCCCCTACCCGATGCGGCGATTAGGCTGAAGTGCGTAACTCGCAATCTTAATTAGCAGATTATCGAGCGCGGAGACTCATTCCCATGGCGAAGACCTATCAGGCGGGCGTTAAGGCGTATCGCGACACGTACTGGACGCCCGACTACGTTCCCAGAGACAGCGATCTGCTGGCCTGCTTTAAAGTGACCGCCCAGTCCGGAGTATCCCGCGAGGAAGCCGCCGCGGCGGTGGCCGCCGAATCCTCCACCGGCACCTGGACCACGGTCTGGACCGATCTCCTGACCGATCTGGAGTACTACAAGGGGCGGGCCTATCGCATCGAGGACGTGCCCGGCGATGCCGAGAGTTTCTATGCCTTTATCGCCTATCCCATCGATCTGTTCGAGGAAGGCTCGGTGGTCAACGTATTCACCTCGCTGGTGGGCAATGTCTTCGGCTTCAAGGCTCTGCGGCATCTGCGGCTGGAGGATGTGCGCTTTCCCCTGGCTTACGTGATGACTTGCGGCGGTCCACCCGCCGGCATGCAGGTCGAGCGCGACCGCTTGAACAAATATGGCCGGCCTTTGCTGGGCTGTACGATCAAGCCCAAGCTGGGACTCTCGGCCAAAAACTACGGCCGCGCAGTGTATGAATGCCTGCGCGGGGGGCTGGACTTCACCAAGGACGATGAGAATGTCAACTCCCAGCCGTTTATGCGCTGGCGGGAGCGGTTTCAGTTCGTCATGGAGGCGATCCACCAGGCCGAGGCCGAGACCGGCGAGCGCAAGGGCCATTATCTGAATGTGACCGCGCCTACACCGGAAGACATGTACCAGCGGGCCGAATACGCCAGGGAACTGGGGGCGCCGATCATCATGCACGACTTTCTCACCGGCGGTTTCTGCGCCAATACCGGTCTGGCCAACTGGTGCCGGAACAACCGAATGCTGCTGCACATCCATCGGGCCATGCACGCGGTCATCGACCGCCATCCCAAGCACGGTATCCACTTCCGGGTGCTGGTCAAGGGGTTGCGTCTGTCGGGTGGCGATCATCTGCATTCCGGCACCGTGGTGGGCAAGCTGGAAGGCGACCGCCAGGCGACCCTGGGCTGGATCGATATTATGCGTAAGCGGGTGGTCGGGGAGGATCGCAGTCGGGGCCTGTTCTTCACCCAGGACTGGGGCGCCATGCCCGGCCTGTTCCCGGTGGCGTCGGGCGGTATCCATGTCTGGCATATGCCGGCGCTGGTGGCCATTTACGGCGACGATGCGGTGTTCCAATTCGGCGGCGGCACCCTGGGTCATCCCTGGGGCAACGCCGCGGGCGCGGCGGCCAACCGGGTGGCGCTGGAAGCCTGTGTGCAGGCGCGCAACGAGGGCCGGGAACTGGAACGGGAAGGCGGCGATATTCTGCGCGCGGCGGCCAAACACAGTCCGCCGCTGGCGGCGGCCATGGAGACCTGGAAGGAAATCAAATTCGAGTTCGACACCGTGGATAAACTGGATGTGACCGCCAAAACCTGAGCACTGTTTATTCGGGCCACCCGATGCAGGAGTTGACACTATGATCGAAATTCAGGATTACCCTTCCCGCCTGGCCGATCCGGCCAGCCGCAAGTTCGAAACCTTCTCCTATCTGCCGGAACTGAGTAAAAAGCAAATCCGCCAGCAGGTGGAATATCTCGTCAGCCAAAGTTGGCATCCGGCCATCGAACATACCGAACCGGAAAACGCCTGCCACACTTACTGGTATATGTGGAAATTACCGCTATTTGGCGAGACCGATATAGATCGAATTCTGGCTGAGGCGGAAGCCTGCCATAAAGCCAATCCCGGCCATTATATGCGTTTGGTCGGTTATGACACCCGCGCCCAATGTCTGGGGACGGCACTGGTGATTTACCGGGGGCCGATCGAGGTGTAAAGCGAGGCTGGCGAAGTGAACAGGCGCCCATCCGAACAGTTCCGTAGAGTGCGTTATACGCACCATAAACGTGCCGTGCTCGGCACACGGGCAAAGGGTGCGTGGAACGCACCCTACGCTTGCTGGGCGTTGGACCTGGGCGGAGCGGGCGAAGCCTAAAGAGTGCTTGCGAGATAAATTTCGGTGCGTATAATTGGGCATTCCTGTCAGGCTGGCGCCGGGCCAGGGCTGTAGCTCCTTACCCCCTCGACGCCTGCAACCCTCCTCTCTGTATGCCGGAATAGCTCAGTCGGTAGAGCAACTGATTCGTAATTAGTAGGTCGGAGGTTCGATTCCTCTTTCCGGCACCATAAAATAAGATTTTTGAGACGCGCGGCAGCAACCGCCGAGTGCTATAGTTCTGCTGATGAGCGATCATGCCGAACAAATTGACAGGCTGAGAACGGCTGAACTCCAGTTTCGGCTGGCGCCTGCTGTTCGCTTGGCGTCAACCACCGTAGTCTTCAACCTGGACGATGTGGTATCAATAGGTTGCCCCTTTAACCAATTCAGTGAATTTTCTCGTGAGCGACCATGAAGAAGCGAACCGGATACAATCCAAAGCGTCGAATCGCTCCAGTGGGGATATTGTCTGCAGAAGCTCGGGAAAAACAGATCTCTTTGGCTAAATACGGCGGAAATCCTGAACATAAACACTCGCCGGGAGATTATGGCTTGACCCCTCCAGCCCAGCCCAGGCCCGGTAAAACACTGTGCGATGGGGATCGGCCATTATTGAAAGAAGAAGCAGAAGAAATGCTGAGGGAGGGGTTGTGCAAAGGGTTAACGAGTATTTGCGATACTAATGTGTGGCCTCAGAACGTCTGGTCTGTTTCCGAAAAACTGGAGGTTTTTGAAGCCCAATTGGAAAATCCTGAGCAAGGTGTCTATCATGGGTATCCGATGCCGATGGATGACGATTTTCGTCATGTTGTTTTGAAAGAGTGGACCGCGCGGTGACAGCCGGATTGTTCATAGAGGCTGATTGGGGGACTCTTGAGCATGGTACGGTTCAAGAGCGGGCGTGCTTTTCTGCGCTCGGTATCCGATATGGCGACGTCTGGCTTTCGGAGGCCGACGACAATTTTGTAAATCGCATCCGCCAGAAGCCTCACCTTTCTGCCTATCGCCTCGCGGAATGGCTTGCCTGGAACTGGTGGCGGCTGCGATGGGAGCCGCGCACGCGTATGCCTGATTGGGCGCTAGCTCATCGGATGACAACAATTGGGGGCGGTTTTATTTGGCCTAACATCACCATTTTTTCGGATGGCGAGCGAGTAGTGCTTCTGGCAAAGCCTACTCAACCCTTACCACAGGAGCCGCTCCGCTACATTGCGGACCTGCCGGCTGTCGTGCGTGCGGGAGAGTTCGAAAACTCAATTGATCGCTTCATTGAACTGGTCATTGGTAAATTGCGCGCAGAAAATATCGTTAACACCAACCTCGATCAAATTTGGGCCAGTGTCTGCGCTGAACGCGCCGATCCAGCGGCGTCCGCACGCCGCAGGTTCGAAGCGATGCTTGGCTGTGATCCCGATGAGGCAAATGAAGTAACGATAGATAGGCTGGTTACTGACTCAGAATCGCTTGGCGAGAAGGCGATGAACGAAATCGCCGCGCATAGAACCAAAACAGGTGGCGTCTTGAGCGCCGAGCAGTTGCGCGAAGCTGCTGCCGCCAATGGAGATTATGCGACGCCTGGAAATGCGGTGAAATTGGATGCGAAAGCGAGTCTTTCTCCCATCGGTCAGGTTGCAGCTTGGAAACGCGGAGCCGAAGCAGCGCAGGCTCTACGATCACAAGAGCATCTTGGAGTTGCGCCCATTTCCAATGACAGGCTCGCCGACATGATGGGCGTAACACGAGACATTATTTCCGAACGGTCCGCTAGCCCGGAACTTTCGTTTGAGTTGGACTTTGAGTTGGATGACGATGGGGAGCGCTCCGGCCGCATCGTGTTGCGTTCGAAATGGGAAGACGGCCGACGCTTCGGACTATCTCGCCTTCTGGGAGATCGACTGGCTGGTAACGGCGACGGTCGTTTGTTCCCGGCCACTCGGGCCCACACCTACCGTCAGAAGATGCAGCGCGCGTTTGCAGCCGAGTTGCTCTGTCCGTTCGATGCCGTCGAAGATATGCTTCACGGTGATTATTCTTCCGAGTCAATCGAGGACGTTGCGAAACGCTTTGCCGTGTCGGGACTCACGGTGCGCACGCTCCTTGTCAATCACGGCTGCATTGATCGCGAAGACCTGGAAGGGAATTTCGAGAGTGCTGTTGCCGCCTAATCCCGAATTAGGACCGCTGACTAAAGCTGTAGTCAGGTAATTCATTTTGACATAAATGCCTCGATGTTTTCAAAAAAACGTGATCTGTCCCCTATTACTCTTCAAAATCCCCGAAGATAGGTATCCATCCGATATCTTCTTTATTGCCTTTTCTCACTTTCTATACCCTAGTTAAGCTAATAAGACATGCGGCGCATTACGCATTCGCTAATGCGCCCTACTGGGGCTAAGCTGCCAGATATTCTCTTACATCCACCTGTACGCCAGCCTCCAGCGCCTTTGTCGCCAAGTCAAAAAGTCTGGTGGAAGTTGCTTCGCCAACAAATTCTTCTCCACAATTATCGCAGATTTCCGCTGGTACACGTTTAAAAACTAATGTTGCGTTGCCACGTTCCAGAGTTACGGTAGCGAAGCCAGGACGAGTTTCGCCGTATTTGCAGATTGGGCATTTCATGACTTTTTCCTTTCAAAGTCCGGCTTCCATTGTGCCGGGTCAGGTTCATAAGCGGTGATAATGATCGTTTGTCCGGTCGCGTTGTCGTCAGCGCAGACAACATGGAGCGGTCGTTGTCCACGCCAACCCAACAGCAACCGACTTGGATAAGGTATATCGTCTGGATAATCCTTGATAACTTTTCCCGTTGTCACTACATGGCGAACGTCATCAATCGTTATGCCACGCTCGAACATTCGGCGTAAGGCATGGGTACGAAAAATCGGCTTCACTGTGCCCGACCTACGGGTTCTCTGCTGGACACTAACCATAAAAAAGGGCGACATGACGTCGCCCCAAGGTTTATCCCATGGCGCCGATTATTCCGGCCTCTTCTATGGGATTCGGTAATCGGCGATAACTACATGTAGATACCGCCGTTGACGTTGATCTGCTGACCGGTGATGTAAGAGCCGCTGCTGTCGGCCGCCAGGAACAATACGGCCTCGGCGACTTCTTCCGGCGTGCCGAAGCGTCCTATCGGTACCTGGGTCAGCAGTTTCTGCTGCACTTCTTCCTTGATGCTCAGCACCATCTCGGTACCCATGAAGCCGGGATTGATGGTGTTGACCGTAATGTTGTTCCTGGCGAGTTCCAACGCGAGGGACTTGCTGAAACCGATCAGCGCGGCCTTGGTGGCGGCGTAGTTGGTCTGGGCCAGATTGCCTTTCTGGCCGACGAATGAACTGATGCTGATGATGCGGCCGTAGTTCTTGGCCAGCATCGCCGGCACCGCGGCGCTGGTGACGTAGTAGACGCTGTCCAGGTTGGTCCTGATGACCTCGTGCCAGGCTTCGTCGGTAAGCTTTTTGAAGAACATATCGCGGGTGATACCCGCGTTGTTGACCAGAATGTCAAGGGTGCCGAAATGATCCAGCACCTGCTTGACCAGGCTGCGGGCGGAAGCCGCATCGCCGACATCGCCCTGAACGACGAGTGCTTCGCTGCCCAAAGCTTTGACCTGGTCGGCTACCGCATTGGCTTCGTCGGCGCTTCTGTTGTAGTTCAGACCGACCTTGGCGCCTTCTTTGGCCAGCAGCAGCGCGATGGCTTTGCCGATCCCCCGCGAGCCCCCTGTTACCAGGGCGACTTTGTTATCCAGTTTTCCCATCGATCAACCCCCTGTGTTACGGTTATGCTGGTATCCAGCGTTAACTCTGTGCAGTTTAAAGTTAATGACCAAACTGAGTCAATGGAATTAAATTTCCCCACCGGTCAACCCCGACTCAGCTCGGCAATATCGGCGAACAGCGCCAGCGCTTCGGGATTGGCCAGCGCCTCCTTGTTCTTCACCGGCTGGCCGTGCACCACATTGCGGACCGCGAGTTCCACAATCTTGCCGCTCTTGGTACGGGGAATGTCCGCCACCTGCACCACCTTGGCGGGTACATGGCGGGGAGTGGTGTTACGGCGAATCTGCTCCTTGATCCGCTGCATCAAGGCATCGTCCAGTTGCAACCCTTCCCGCAGTCGCACGAACAGCACCACCCGCACATCGTTGTCCCAGTCCTGGCCGATCACCAGCGCTTCCACCACCTCCGGCAGTTGCTCCACCTGGCGATAGATTTCCGCCGTGCCGATGCGCACCCCGCCGGGGTTGAGCACCGTGTCGGAACGGCCATAGATGATCAGGCCGTCATGTTCGGTCAGTTCCACATAGTCGCCGTGATGCCAGACATTCGGATAGGTCTCGAAATAGGCGGCGCGGTATTTGGCGCCGTCCGGGTCGTTCCAGAAGCCGATGGGCATGGCGGGAAACGGCGCCGTGCACACCAGTTCACCCTTCTCGCCGCGTACCGGCTGGCCCGCCTCGTTCCAGACTTCCACCTTCAGGCCCAGCCCCCGGCACTGCAATTCACCCCGCCAGACCGGCAGAATCGGATTGCCCAGGGCGAAGCAGGAAATGATGTCGGTGCCGCCGGAGATGGACGAAAGACACAAGTCCGTTTTGATGCTTTCATAAACGTAATCGAAGCTTTCCGGCGCCAGCGGCGAACCGGTGGACAGCATAGTCCTGACTGTGGCCAGATTGTGAGTCTGGCGGGGCGCCAGGCCGGCTTTGTTGACGGCGTCGATATACTTGGCCGAGGTGCCGAAAATGGTCATGGCTTCGGCATCGGCGTAATCGAACAGCACGTTGCCGTCGGGATAGAACGGCGAACCGTCATACAGCAGCAGGGTGGACTGCGAGGCCAGGCCGGAAACCAGCCAGTTCCACATCATCCAGCCGCAGGTGGTGAAATAAAACAGGCGGTCGCCGGGTTTCACATCCACATGAAGCTGATGCTCCTTGAGATGCTGCAACAGCGTGCCGCCGGCGCCGTGCACGATACACTTGGGCACGCCGGTCGTGCCGGAAGAGAACATGATATAGAGGGGATGGTTGAACGGCAGTTGCGCGAAGGGTATTTCCCCGGCGGTATAGGGCGCGATGCAGTCCGGCCACAGCCGTGCTCCCGGCAGGCGCTCCAGCGAGGGTCGCGGGCGCGTATACGGCACGACGACCAGTTGCTTCAACCCAGGCAGGCGCGCCGTGATTTCCTCCAGCCTGGCCAGACAGTCGTGGGTCTTGCCGTTATAGAAATAGCCGTCGGCGCTGAACAGCACCTTGGGTTCGATCTGGCCGAAGCGGTCCAGTACCCCCTGCACCCCGAAATCCGGCGAACAGGAAGACCAGATCGCGCCCATGCTGGCGGCCGCTAGCATGGCCATGACGGTCTCCGGCATATTCGGCATAAAGCCGGCCACCCGGTCGCCGGCCGTTACCCCCGACTCGCGCAGGAACTGCGCGAGTCGGGACACTTCGGTGTATAGTTCGGCATAGGTCAGAGCACGGCGCACCTGGTCTTCCCCCCGGAAGACGATGGCCTGGGCGTCATCGCGGCGGCGCAGCAGGTTCTGCGCGAAATTCAGGCGGGCTTGCGGAAACCATTGGGCGCCCGGCATTTTGTCACCGTCCTTGAGAGTGTCCTTGCCCTGGCGTTCGGCGATGACACGGGCAAAGGACCAGATGGCGCACCAGAATTGTTCAGGTTCCTCGATAGACCAGCGGTAAAGCGCCGGATAATCCGGCACTTTTACCTGCCAGTCCTCGGCCAGAGCGTGCCTGAAAGCGGTCAGATTGGAATCCTGGATGCGTTGTTGCAAGGGTTGCCAAAGCATGATGGACATGATCGATCCCCATTGTTACAGAGTTGTTGCTTGCCCTCTCCGGAGCAAAGTAGGATAGAAAGCACTGGGCCGGCTCGCACGGGAAGGCATATACTTCCACCGGTCGGGACGGCCCGATGATAGCGTACAGCAAGCGTCCGATTGATCGATGGGCTGCAAAGACGCGCCGGCTGCCGCCCGGCGGCTCGCCTGGAATGCAGCTTTTTTCTACAAGATTCATCGGGCAATAGTAAGTTATCATTATAAATTCAATTAGTTATAAACTTCAATAAAACTCTGAGGACTAGCCGATGACTGATTTCACTGGCAAGAACGTACTCATCACCGGAGCCGCCAGCGGCATAGGCCGGCTGATGGCGGGCAAGATTGCCGCTCTGGGGGGACATCTGATTCTGTGGGATGTCAACCAGGGCGCTCTGGAAGCCTTTGGCGAAGAGCTTAAAAAGCAAAACTATTCCGTTTCCACCTATGTCTGCGACCTCAGCGACAAGGACGCCGTCTATGCCGTGGCCGAAGCGGTCCGTCAGGCGCATAAGGTGGTGGATATTATGATCAACAACGCCGGCATCGTTTCCGGCAGGCCCCTGCTGGAGGAAAGCGATGCGGATATCATCCGCACCTTCGCGGTCAATACGCTGGCCTTGTTCTGGACCACGCGCGCCTTTCTGCCGGATATGCTGAAGCGCAACAGCGGCCATATCGTCACGGTGGCATCCGCGGCGGGTTTGGTGGGCACTCCCCGGCTGATCGATTACTGTTCCAGCAAATTCGCCGCCGTGGGCTACGACGATGCGCTGCGGGTGGAACTGAAACGCCAGCGTTCGAATGTCACAACCACAGTCATCTGCCCTTACTTCATCAATACCGGCATGTTCCAGGGGGCGAAAACCCGGTTCCCGTGGTTGATGCCGATTCTTGAACCCGAATACGTTGCCGACAGGATTATCGGCGCGATTCGCACCAACCGGCAGCGGATCATCATGCCCCGTTTTGTATTCCTCACCTACCTGGTGCGGTTATTACCGCCCTCCCTGTTCGATGCAGTCATGGGTTTCCTGGGCGTCAACAAGAGCATGGATGAGTTTACCGGGCGGTCTGGACATTAAAGCCGGTTCTGGCTAAAGCTGATTCTTACTATCTTTTGTAGGGTGGGCAGCTTGTCTGCCCACCTTAGTCCACCCGATGGTAGTGCTCTAAAATTGTTGCTGCACTTCTTTAACAGGTTGATTTCCACGGCTGCGACTTTAGTCCGCCGCTTTAGCCTCGAAGGCGGCAGCCCGTGGTGCAAACCACCGTCTTTAGACGTCGCGTCTTCAGGCGGCGGTTCAATCCGCCTGCGAAGCGTTTCAGGCGGGGGTTTATCCCCCCGCCAGCCAACCCACCGTCTTTAGACGGTGAGTAGTTGAGTT